>CAZZHP010000001.1:0-81937 GCA_964653925.1 uncultured Eubacteriales bacterium
TGAAAATATCATCTCGCAGTAGTGAGGCTGTTCGCATTGGTCTTGAAAAGATAGCCGAAACATATTAGATTATAATATAAAGTTTCGGGAAATTCTATCAAACTACTCGACAAAATGATAAAAATATGCTAAAATGGTGTAAAGTTCTGTCGGATATGAAAACCAGTGTATTGCTCAAAGCTAATAAAAAATAATAACAAGGGTGATAATACCGCAGATTCGATTTGTCAAATTATTCGATGTGTCTTTTATAGCAATAGGTAGATGGGAAAGTGGCAAGTTCACCCCGACAATTAAAACCAAACGAAGATTGAAACCATATTTCAAAGAGTATGGGATAAAAATTAATGAATATAATAAGGAATTTAAAGCAGGAAAAGAATAAATTTTGATACACGGAGAAGGGCTACAGATGAACAGAAAACAGTTATTTATCGACTGGGTATCAGCCAATAAATTAAAGAATATAACTCCAGCAGAATTTGCAAATTTACTGGAGAGTGTTTTTGTGTCTTATTGCAATAGAGATATTTGGGCTATAAACAATCCGAAAGAATATAATACCCTTCGTAAAGAGCTAATTTCAAATAAAAAATTCAAAAAAGCAGATAAAAGATTATATAAATCATTTGTTACGTGTGCAAAACTCTATTACAAGCTTCTTGTATTAAATGAAATAGTGCTTAATGTAGACTATAAAGAGGGAGTCTTGAAAACCCTGCCTGTGAGGGAAGTACAGGAGAATTTTGTTACCGAAAAACCTATAGAATATCCACAAGAACGAGCAGATATTAAGATTTTCTTTGATGATGAGCCACTACGCTCCGATATCTTTTATAGGCTTTTTGTGTATGCTAAGAATAGCAATCAATCGTTAGAACTTGATGTTCGTTCTGTAATTGTAGGTGTGAAACTTGACAGAGAGCGTCTTCGCTTTTATTCCGATAAGGAAGGAAATGTTAAGTTTGTAGGCATTAAGAAGTTTGCAAACATAGATAAGGATAACATTGAGTCCCTTTATCGAGATATAGACAAAGTCAACTTGTTTTTTGAATCCTATCAAGACAAATACTTGCAGAAAGATAATGAAATCAAAGGATATATTTATCATTCTCGTTTTGGTTTTGGTAAGATTATCGAAAAGGACGACAAGCTGTTGAAAATCAAGTTTGATGACATAAAAGATGTAAAGACAATTCAAACCGGTCATCATACTTGTACTGAAATCTCAGAAGAAGAATACGAGCATAAAAAATACAAAGTCGGTGCTAAAGAAAAATCGGAGAGCGAATCATCTTCAGATCAACAACCGTCTTTTAAGAAAATAAACTGGGATAAGTATGAAACAGCCTTGTTAATTGAGGCGTTTTGGAAGATCGAAAATAAAGAAGGCAACCGCACGGAAATATTGACCGAACTTTCAAAAACTTTAAGACAAAAAGCGATAAATCAAGGACAACAAATAGACGATAAATACCGCAATTACAATGGCATGACTCTACAAATTGCTCACTTGACTTCATCCTTTTTCCCTGACCGTTCAGTAATGGAGAAAACAGCAATATTTGAAGAAATTGCCGATCTATATAAAACCAATAGAGAAGAATTTAATAAGCTTTTAGCAGAGGCTCATAAGTTGGTTGACGAACCTATAAAAGCCGAGACAAAAACCAACGGTAATAAAATTGATTTTAATAATGACTTGGACTTGAGCTTTACGAAGCCAAACTGTGTTGTTTATTATGGCAATCGAAAAAACAATTTTAAAAGTTGGACTGACTGCTATAGACATATCATGTGTTGTTTATATGAAGATTATCCGCATATTATCTCTGAATTAGCAAAAGATTATTCAGATTCGAGGATTTCAAATAATTCAATATTTCTACGTCGTCCGGTTAAAATTGACGATAACATATTTGCCGAAGGAAATAGAAGTGCTACAAATTTAATGAAGCACATAAAGAGCGTGCTTGATAGATGCGATGTGAACTACGAAAACATAACAATTGAGTTTTCGAATAAAAACGACTCATCTACACAAAATTCTGAAAAATCAACGCCTGTTTATGCCATTACTATTGCTGAGGCTGACCTCTATTCATACATAAAAAAAGAATATGAAGAAAAGCATAAAATTGATGGCAAGGCATATAGAGCAGCTAAACATGCACAACAATGTATTGATTTTATTAGAGAGATTAACGGCTTATTATCTGTTGATATCTTTAAGATTACAACGAAGGATGAGCTTAAGAGGGTTTTAATAGAGTTGTCTAAACTGCCTATTGATGAAGACAAACACAAAAAGTTCTCTTATGTAATCAAGAGATATTATCTTTTCTTAATTTCAAGAGATGGAGAGAGTAAACCAGAAGTTCCCGTAAAGACTGTAACAACGGAGCAAGAAAAGTTGAATGTTTCCGATTACTATTCGGTAATTCAATCCTTGTTTCCTGATGGCTATGCCTTTACAAATCCATTGAGAAAGAAAAGATTCATTAGAGGCTATGCGGAGATTGTTGGTAAAGAATTCTCGGATATTGATTTTATTTATGATAGAAAAATACGTCAAGTAGGCTTTATCAGCGAAGAAAAGGTATATTTGCCTTCTATGGTGGCGGATGAGGTAAAAGACGAAATGAAAGCTTTTATTGATTCCTCTCTTGAAAACAGTCCCGCAATTTACTATTCCGCAATCTATCAATCCTTTAATGAAAAGTTAAACAGTGCATTCAGTGAAGATATGCTAAAAAAATACATAGAGTTCGAGTTTGAAGATAAGTATTCTTTCGAGAACATGTTTGTTTCAACCAAAGGCAAGCAAGTCGACCTAAAGCAAGTATTGATTGAAACTTTCTTGAATTGCGGTTGTCCGCTAAGCTTGGAAGAGTTATACAACAAACTTCCGAACATTTCGCATGATGCGATAGCCACAACTATTAAGGACAGAGATTTTGTTGTTAACTTCAAAGGCAAGTCCTATTTCTACAAAGAAATCTTTGTAATCGATGACACGGAATTACAAGCTATCAAAGCATTCATCACAGAGAAAATTCAAGAAAAAGAAGCCGTCAGCGGTGCGGAGTTGTATGGCTTTATCAAGGACAAACTACCAAGCCTTATAGAAACTAATCCGGAAGTTACCGATTTGGGCTTTAAGAATGTTCTAAAACTACAGCTAATGAACAACTTCAACTTTAAGGGCAATATTATCAGTGCAATAGGTCAAGTTGTGGATGTCCGCACATTGTATAAAAACTTCTGCAAACAAAGAGAAAAATTTACTTTTTCAGAATTAGAGGAGTTCAAAGATAGCATTAAACAAAGCTATATCGACTGGGATGGAGTGTTTTTTCAATCGGTCAGAGTTAATGAGAGCACCTTTATAAGAAGAGATTTTGTTCGCTTTGACGTGCAAAAAATAGACGATGCCATTGGTGCTTATTGCGTAAAGGATTATATCGGCTTTAATGATATTATTAACTTTACCGAGTTTCCATCAACAGGCTATGCGTGGAATAACTATGTCTTGGAGAGCTACTTGTTTGTTAATAGCAGGAAATTCAGGCTTGTTCATTCAGCATTTAACGGGGATAAACCCGTAGGGGGAATTGTAAAGTCAAATTCTAATATAAATAGTTTTAACGATTTGTTGATAAAAGTTATAAAAAATGGTAAACTCTTCGATAGAGAAAAGGCATTTAGTTTTCTGCTTGAAAACGAGTTTATCAGAACACGAAAAGTTAAGGATATCGATTTGCTAATCGAAAAAGCAAAGAAGGAGGGCTAATGATGTATTCTTACGAATGGGATCCTGAAACAGGGGGAATTTTATTAAACAGCACTCCTTTACAAATGAGCAAAGAGCCAAGACCGGTGTATTACAAAGAACTGGATATTCTTGGCTTTGATAAGTATTGGCACTATGCAAAAGATGATACTTATCCTTATATGTGGGCGGAGGCAAATAATTACTTTTATAAAGGCAGACTGGTGGCAAAAACAAAAGGCGGAACAATGTATACCGCTCCCGAAATCGTTATTCTTGACAAACCGGAAGCCAACGGTGCTCCGCTTCAATTTGTCGATATAAAAAGAATGGTTGAAAAGAATCGTACAATCATCGACCATTTGGCACAGTTTACTATCAAAAAAGCCTATGCCACTTACCTGAAATATAGAGACAAAGTTGACATATTTTATGTTGCTTTTAGCGGTGGAAAAGATAGTGTTGTAACATTTGATATTATTAGACGTGCATTACCTCATAACGATTTTAAGGTTTTGTTTGGTAATACCGGAATGGAATTTCCAGACACATATCGTATTGTATCGTTAATTTCTGATATGTGTAAAAAAGCGGATATTGAATTTTTAGAATCGAAGTCGCATTTGGATTCACTTTACTCGTGGAAAAAATTTGGTCCTCCGGCAACGGTAACAAGATGGTGCTGTAGTGTACATAAAACCGCTCCACAAATCTTACTTTTAAGAGAAATCACGAATAAACCTAATTTTACTGGTATGGCTTTCGTTGGAGTTAGAGCCAGTGAAAGTTTCTCTCGAAGTAATTATGATTATGTTGGTATTGGCGAAAAGCATAAGGGACAGTTAAGCTGTAATCCTATTTTAGATTGGAATAGTGCCGAATTATATACTTATATCTTTGAACAAGAGTTGCCCTTAAATGAAGCCTATAAAAAAGGCAATAGTCGTGCCGGCTGTTTAGTATGTCCTAATGTGTCTGAAAAGAATTCATTTTTTAGAAGATGCAGTTATAAGGATGAGTATGACAAATATATAAAAATAATCAGAGAACTCTATAGTGATAAAATTCCATCCGAAGAACGCTTAGATGAGTTTATGGAAAAAACTGGATGGAAAGCAAGAATGAATGGCAGAGATGTAAACATGAAAATTGGTTGTAAAGAAGAAAATAAAAAAGATTGTCATATCATTCATGTGGACAATCCAACTACCGAATGGAAAGAATGGATTAAGACAATAGGTGTATTGGTAAATGAAAAATCCCCATACCAGGTGTCACATAAAGGAAAAATTTATGAGTTCCAATTTGAAGAAAGAAAAAATGGCTATGATGTAATTATTCCAATAGACTTAGTTAAGAAAGATGCGGTTTTTGTAAAACTATTAAAAAATGTGTTTCATAAGTCGGCGTGTTGCATTGGTTGTAGAGAATGTGCTGCCGACTGCCATAATGGTTTTATAACAATGGAAAAAGGAAAAGTGACGATTTCAGATAAATGTTTTCATTGCTCGCAATGCCATAAAGTAGAAAGGGGTTGCTTAATATTCAAATCACTTCAAGCACCAAAGGGAGATAATAAAATGAAAATGAAAAGTAAAAGTTTAAATTGTTATTCAACACACGCTCCATTGATTGAGTGGTTTGAAGAATTCTTTGCCAAAAAAGAAGATTTTTTTGTTGCCCCTTCTATAAACGGACCTAAAGTAGAATTTTTTACAACATTTTTGAAGCATGCAGATTTATTAAATGGGGGCAATTTGTCCAAATGTGCTGTAATTGTTGATAAATATGGTTTAGGTGACGAGATGTCATGGGCGTTAATGCTTGCAAATTTAGCGTACACACCCGAAGTGAACTGGTATGTAAAAAATATTGAATTTAATGAAGTCTTAAACAAGCAATATGTTTTATCTAAATTGTTAGAAAATGAAAATTGTGCAAACGAAAGAGCGGCTAATGATATATTTAGATCGTATTCAAGACTGTTAGACTTAAAGTTTAATATGGTTGGTATGGGCACGATAAATCAATCGGACAAAAAGAATCCTGAGATTTTCAGAACAGCATGGTACGAACCCGACTCAAGAGTTATTCTTTACTCCTTGTATAAGTTTGCCGAGGCATGCGGAAATTACTATCAATTCTCTTTGTCAAGGCTTCTTAACCATGAAATTGAAAGTGACGGTATTAGTCCTACCGAGATATTTGGATTAGATAGAGATACAATGGAAAAGATCCTTCAAGGGTTGGCAATCAACTATCCGGAGTTTATTTCTGTTTCATTCACACTGAACCTAGACAATATAAATTTAAAGAGTGACAAGACATCTGCAGATGTTCTTGAATTATTCTGAGAGGAGCAATACTATGGATAAAAAGTATAGAAGTTATTTTTCAATTAACGAAAGCTATTTCCCTGCCGTAAATCCGGATGTAATCAGGACGCAACCTAATGTGTGGAAGTCTTACTATCCCCACGAATCTTTTATCAAACTCTTAGATCAAACCAAGAGTGTTTTAACAAACAGTCAAAGGATGTCCATTTGGGTGGAAGGTGCATACGGAACAGGTAAATCGCATGCCGTTTTGACATTGAAAAAACTGTTAGATTGCTCTAATGAAGAATTAAAAGAATATTTCGATAGATACAGTTCCGTTTTGTCTCACGACTTGTATAATGACTTTTACAGCATTAAAAATCAGCCAAAGAAGATACTGACTGTTCACAGATACGGTTCTTCCGAAGTCCGCAACGACAAGGTGTTGATGGAATATGTGCAAGAGAGTATTATCAATGCACTAAAAGAAAACGGCTTTGAATATCACGGACAGGTCGGAATCAAGCAGGCTATGATCAACTGGCTTTCCGATGACGTGAATAAAAACTATTTCAACAGCATTATTAGTGCTCCGGAATACAGAATTAAGTTCAACGGAACTACTGCTGATGTTATTTTGGAAAACTTAAAGACATGGACAGCCGAAAATGCTATCCAAGAACTTATAGAAAAGATATCTATTGTCGGCGAAGACAAAGGAATTAAACCATTTGTTCTTCAAAAGGAAGATTTGAGAACTTGGATTCTTGACGTCATTGACAAAAATAATTTGAAAGCTATCTTCTTTATTTGGGATGAATTCTCCGATTATTTCGATGCAAACAAGGGCAATTTGTCTGGCTTCCAGTTCTTAACTGAAATGAGTGAGACACAGCCGTTCTATATTTGCATTGTTACACACAAGTCCGACATTTTCTTTGAAAATACAAAAGATAATGTGAAAACAAAGGTTAACGGGAGATTTATATCACCTCATTGCTCAATTGAGCTTCCAGACAATATGGCGTTTATTTTAACGGCTCATGCTATGCAAAAGGTTGATGATCCGCAGATTCAAAAGGAATGGAACGAGACCGTTGATGATTTGTACGACTTAACTCACGATTCAAGAGAAGAGGTTATTAAAACAGCAAAGATTGGCGAGAAGGAATTAAAAGGTGTCCTTCCAATACATCCTTATGCTGCTCTTGTCTTAAAACATATCGCTTCCGCATTTGATTCTAACCAAAGAAGTATGTTTGACTTTATCAAAAACGATAGAGGCGATGATATAAAAGGATTTCAGTGGTTTATTGACAACTGTGGTCCGGACGATGATGAAACATTGCTTACTGTTGACTTCCTTTGGGATTTCTTCTATGAAAAGGGCAAAGATTACCTTGCACCGCAAATCAGACAAATCCTTGATGTGTATGGACGAATAGAGTCTCATCATTTAATGAGAAACGAAGAGCGAGTATTAAAGACCATCTTGCTTCTTCAAGCAATTAATGAAAAGGTCGGAGATGCTGTTGCTCTGTTCATTCCTAACAAAAAGAACATAGGTATGGCGTTTGAAGGAACTGATATCACTCCTGGAAATGCTAATTCTTTGGCTCAAAGGCTTGTAAAAGAACAAATTATATTTGAGCGTCCTATGGGCGGCGGAGCAATGAAATATTCTGCTCTTATATCCAGCGGCAATCAAGAGGAAATAGAGAAGGAAAAAGAGAGAATAAAGAGAGAAGCAAGAACAGATAAATTACTAGAAGAGGGCGAATTTGCTAATGATTTCAAGTTGCCCGCTTGTCTTGCTTTGCGGTACCCTGTTGTGAAACTCCTGACATATGAAAACATAAAAATGACTGTTGCTCAGCTTATAAATGATAGCAATAATCATCCAACGCGTTTGTATGTTGTATACACATTTGCAAGGAATCAAGAAGAAAGTAATAAAATTAGAGCTGAAATAGAAAAAACATACAATAACGGCTTCGAAAAGATTGTGTTCGTTGATTATTCTCAAAACTATTTAAGCGATGATTTGTTTGATCAATATGTTGAGAATATGGCAAACTGCAATTACCAAAAAGGTAAGGATGCAGGGCAGTCAAGAATATATGACAGAAATGCAAAAGAAGCATTAAGAAGATGGAAGACCCAAACAAAAGGGGCAACTCCAAGGGTATTTAGATTTGTGGACAAAATAGGAACTATTTGCAATTCTGAGTCTGAGGTATCTACATTGCTTAAAGAGTTTGACAGAGATCATTTTGAATATGCTGTTGAAACTTATGTTACCGTAATCGACAATATGTATATGACAACGGCTCTAAAGCAAGGTGCTGAATGTGGTATTACAGGCGAGATTAAAGGTACATTCAAGTCGGCTAACGAAAATACAAAACTTGATAGGCAATTCGCAGGTGTTTGGAATGTAGAAAATTACTGGATAAATAGACCGAATGAACTGCTTTCTAAAGTAAAAATTGCTGTAGAAAATGTTATTAAGATGAAGTTGGATGTCAATACAAGGGTGTCTATTGCCGATATTTACAACGTTTTAACAGACGAGCCGTTTGCTTTTATGCCTTGTAACCTGTCAGCGTTTATTTTAGGTTTTGTTTTAAGAGAATATGCAAACGATGCATATAACTGGACGGATGATTTAACCACAGTTCCGATGTCCGTTGACAAATTAAAAGAAATGATTGATGAAATTATTAAGCAGCAACAGACACCAAGTCCTAAATACAGAAATAAATACATTGTTGCAATGTCCCCTGAACAAAGAGAATTTAATAAAACTACTGCAAGGGTGTTTAATATTTCTGAATCAGCATGTACATCCGTTGAAAATACAAGGTCTCGTGTTCGTTCGGAAATAACTACATATAGATTTCCGATTTGGACATTAAAGTTCTGTAATTTTAACACATACAATTCAACTGAAGATGTTAATAAGCTAATTGATCTATACGTTGAGCTTGTGAATAACTCGTCTTCTTCCAGAACGGAAACAGATATTGCATTGGAGATAGGCTCTTTGTACCTAAACAAAAAAGGACTTTGCGATGATTTTAAGAGCATCCTTACCAAAGACAACTGCACTCTTGGTATGCAAAAATATCTTGAGCAATATAAAAATGGCATATTGTTGACTTATGCTAAAGCGATAGGTGACACTGGTTCGTTTATCAATGAAATCAGCAAAAAATTTAGCGAGGCATCAAACTGGGTTTGGAACAAGGATACTATTGACGGGACGATTGATGAAACAATTACCGAATATGAAATCGTTGTTGAAAGCAACAAACTGATTGTTAAAACCTCGTCTTATAAAGATTGCTTAAAAGAATGGGCAAAAAAGACGGATTCGTTCAAACTTGCTTTTGCTACAATTCGCTCTGAAGTTGGTAATTTATCTGAGTTCCTAAACTACTTGTATCAAGTAAAAAAGAATGGCTTTGTTTATGAGGCGGATAAAGAAAAATTCTTGAAATGCATTCTTGAACAAGGTAATGAGTTTAGAGATTTCTGTGAGAATCAGCTGTCACTACTTAAAAAGATTTGTTCCTTTAACCTTGATGGCTTGAGCGATGATGATGTTTCCGAGATAGCTTTCCGTCACTTAAATGGTGTATTCATATGTGAGAACAGCGATTTCCAAGCAAAACTTGATGATGGGGTTAAAGCTTATAAAGCAAACATGGCAAAGTATAAACTTTTAGCTTTGTGGAAAGAGAAAACTCACACAGAAACGCCAAAAGATTGGTCTGACAAGTATTTAATGCCTATCTTGTGCATGATACCGGCAACCGAACAAAATGTTACAAGAACTGTGTTTGATACCATCAATGGTCAGATTACAGGAAAAGACAAAATAGATGATGCAATTGAGTATCTATGCAGGTTTAAATATTTTGCCGACCTGAATGATGTCACAAAGAGGGATGTTGCATTTAGAAAGTGCATTCTTAAATCTTATTCGACTTTGATTGATGATATAAATGATATTAAATCAAGCATTAAGAGCAAGAATACAACCCCTCCATATTATTGGCTGGGAAGTACTGAAATTGAAGAATACATTAAAAACATTGCTTTTCAAAAATATAACAACGGTGGAAGTTCAAAAGTAAATGCCGTTATCGATTCGATGTCATCAGATGATTTAAAGAAGTATTTAAAAGAATTAGTAAAGGAAAATATGGTTGTCGGTATAGAAATAATAAACAATAAGAAGTGAAGGTTACAATAATGGACGGTTATATTAAGAAGAAAATAGATTCATACTTAAGTAGTGGAGACAAAAGACCATTAGTTGTTGATATTTCTTCATTAGAAGGGATGGAAGAATTATCTCATTTGTATCTCTTGCTCTCTAAGCAAGATGTCTTAGCTTTGTCTAAAAGCAGATGTGAAATCCCTTCTATGGGGGATATCTATGAGTTTATGGAAACTTATAAGGAGACTGAAAGCTGCTTCATTTATAACCTTGGTTCATTATTGCGTTTGCAAGGTGCTGAGGATATTGTCTCAACAATTCACACACTATTAGGGAACGCATATAGCACGCAATTTATCATTGTTACATACCAATGCTCAAAATACTTCAACGAAAAGGTTCCTAAATATAGAGATAAGATTATCTGCATACCATCTGAGAACTTTACGCCACCTTCCTCTTTGGTGTTTATTCCTGCAAAGTTTAAAGATGTTGTAAACTCTGAGAACGGGTTAAAATCTGCTCTTGCGAAAATAGAAAAAACTGCTGGCGAGAAGATTTATGTTACAACATCATATAGCAAAAGTGACTTTGCTAAAACTTTAATTAGTATAGATGAGTGCAAATCGCCATATGATTTACTTTGCATAAAAGACAAAGAAGCTCGTAAGCTTAATGAAAAATGCGGAACATCTAATGATTGGCAAACTTTATTAGAACACCTTCAAGATAATTCTATTGAACAAACCATTAAAAGATATATAAGAACTAAGGATATTTTGTCTGAAATAAAAGATTGGACCGAAAAAGATAAGTTTAAGCAATGGTTACTGTTCATTTATCTAAAGTTAAAAGATGTTCATACAGATAATTGGTCCATAGATTATGCTATTGAAAAATCGCAAAATGCAGATAAATTTTTGTTCAACATTTACGAGTCGATTTTGAAGATTAATTTCAAAGAGCATGAGTTCTGGAAAAAGTATGAAGACAGGAAGAAAATATTGGGTGAAATGCATGATGATTCGATCTTTTATACTTACTGCGACTTAGTTTCGTACAAAGGGGAAAATGCAATATATTATCTAACAGATAACAATGATGTAGAGAAGAAAAAGATAATCGAGATAATTGATAAATATAAAGACAAGTTTACCAAGCAAAAATTATTGTCAATTCTTCAGCATGTATACAAGGATTTATATGATTATTTGACCGATTATAACTATGGCGATAAATTTTTGTCAGACTACTTTAATGAATACAAGTATTTGAAAGTAATCAATTGCTTAACACCACAATTTAAAGAAATTGTTGACAATGAAGCCGTAGAGAGGTCATTTAAGAGAAGACTTGTTTATAGAAGTGAAAAACTTGATGATATAAATCTTGATTCTTCCAAAGTCTACTTTGTTGATGCATTAGGTGTTGAGTTTTTGAATTTTATAGAAAGCAAATGCCACGAAAAGAAGCTTGCTTGTAAAATCAATATATGCAAGTCATATCTTCCTTCATTAACCTCGAAGAACACAGAGTTCAGAGACTATTTTGCAAAAAAAGGAATTGATGTCGTTGACGAAAAAAGGCTTGATTCATTAATTCATGACGGAAAAGATGATTATGATTTTGACAAAAATAAACTTCCAATCCATATTGTTGAGGAGTTCAAAATTATAAACGAATGCTTGGATAATATAAAGAAAAATATCAAGAGCCAATTTATCAAAAAAGCAATCATTATTTCCGACCATGGTGCTACAAGACTCGCAATTTTGAATACCGATATGGTAAAAGAAGAAGTCGAATCTGTAGGAGAGCATGGCGGAAGAGTGTGCAAAGAAGTCCCTGGAATGGTCAAAATTCCTAATGCTATAATTGAGGATGGTTATTGCGTTTTAGCCGATTATAACGCCATCAAAGGTGGTAGAGTTGGAAAAGTAGAAATGCATGGTGGAGCTACATTAGAAGAAGTAACAGTTCCTATCATTGAGATAACAGACCAGATTGATAATGTTGAAATAAAAGTATTAGAGGAAGTGATTAAAGTTAGCTTCAAAAAGAAAGCCGTTTTGCATTTCTATAGTTCTAAGAAAATGACTGATGTAACGATAAAAGTGAATGGAAAAAGTTATCCTGCATCTTCAAATGATAACTCAAACTTCACTGTTGAGCTAAGCGATATTCAAAAGAGCGGAGTTTATAAGTTTGAGGTTTGGGAAAAAGCAGAAATGAGGTCAACTGATAATGAATTTAAGATTGAAAAAGAATCTGCAAAAACAAACGATTTGTGGGGGTAATAAATAATGGCTGACAGATTAAGAGAATACTTTGATGACATGGTAGTATATAAAAACATCAAGAACACCAGTTTTTTCTCCAGCATTAACTTACCTTCGTTCTTGAGAGACTATTTAATAAAAATATTCCAAGATGAAGAAGGTAACATAGATTATGACGAAATGAGTGAGTTTATAAAAACAAGAATTCCTAAAAAAGAGGATTGGATTGCAATAAAAGAAAGGATTGTAATTGGCGGAGAACATGTTAAATTCCTTACTAAAATCTCAGTTGATATTAGTGTTGCTGATCAAGGAATTTCTTTTGCTCTTCCTGATTTTGGACTTACCAATAAAGAAACTATCATAGAACCTCATGTGTGGGAGGAATGTAAGGACGATTTGATTAGTGCCAGAGACGTTTGGGGTATTGTAGAGTTAGGGTATAAATATCCTGATGACTTTGATGTTGTCTTTGAAAAGAACAAGGCGAGACATAAAGAAAAAGGTAAAATAAAGCTTTGCTCTTTTAAGAGCTTTTGTCCCTATACAATTGACATAGAATATTACAAGGATATCCGTAACGAATTTAACGTTCATGAATGGATCGACATCGTGTTGGGTGCAGTAGATTATAATGCCGCTGGATATGACGATGAGCATCAAAAATTAGCTGTTTTAACAAGACTCTTGCCATTCATAGAAAAACGATTGAATATTATCGAATTAGCCCCTAAAGGAACCGGTAAATCATATTTATTTGGACATGTTAGTAAATATGGAACTCTTGTTGACGGAGGAAAAGTTTCTCGTTCAAAGATGTTCTATGACAATGCATCAAGAAAATATGGTTTTATTCAAGGTAATGACTTTGTTGCGATAGATGAAATAAAGTTGGTTAAATTCAACGATGATAATGAAATGCGTTCGATCTTACAGGGCTATATGGAATACGGAACATTTAATTGCAACGGTTTTGAGGGCGAAGCTGATGCAGGGATTGTTTTCCTTGGAAATATCGCCAGAGACAATATGGATGAATACTCCTACATGTTGAATGAGCTTCCACCATTGTTCCAAGAAACTGCTTTGTTAGATAGAATTCATGGCTTTATAAAAGGCTGGGATATTCCAAGAATGGAAGAAAAGCATAAGCTTACGGGTTGGGCATTAAACTCAGAATATTTTTGTTCTATCATGCATGCTCTTCGAGATGATACTTCATATAGAACGATTGTTGACAGATTGATAGCTCTTCCGGAAAAAGCAGATACTCGTGACACTGAAGCGGTAAAACGAATTGCAACTGCATATTTAAAGTTGCTTTTCCCGAATGTGAAAAAAATTAACGATATAAATGTAAAAGACTTTAAGAACTATTGCTTAAAACCGGCTGTTAATATGCGTAACATAGTAAGAATGCAACAAGCAGCAATTGATAAAGAATATAAAGGAAAAGACATTCCTGAATTTAGGGTAAATACATATGAAGAATAACCAAAGCATAAATTGTGTCTCTTGCTTTAAGGAAAAATTAGATAAAGATACAATTGCCTTAAATAAAAAGCTTTTAGGTAAAAAAGTCGAGAATTTTTATTGTTTACCATGCTTGGCTGTATATTTGGATACTACAGTTGAAGAACTAATGGATAAGATAGAAGAATTTAAAGAGGAAGGTTGTACGCTATTCAAATGAAAAAAAATATTTATGCAGATAATGCTGCAACAACAAAACTTGACGAAATTGCTTTCAATGCGATGAAAGAGTATATGTTAAACGATTATGGTAATGCATCACAGCCATATTCTTTTGCACGCACATCAAAGAAAGCATTACAAAAATCAAGAGAAATTATTGCACATTGTATAAATAGTAACGCCGATGAGATATTTTTTACGTCCGGCGGAACAGAAAGCGACAATTGGTTAATTAAGAAATTCGGCTCAAAAAACAAGAAGAAAGTTTTAATTGTATCGGAAATAGAGCATCATGCTATTTTGAACTCTTGTGAAGAAGTTAAGGATGATTTACATGAGATTATATTTTTGCCGGTGGATAAAACAGGAGTAGTAAATATCCCGTTTTTAATAAACACATTGGAGAAATATCAAAATTCAGATATGGAAATTTTGGTTTCTGTAATGCTGATAAATAATGAACTTGGAACTATAGAACCAATAAAAGAATTGGCAAAAATCACTCATAAATATGGTGGATTCTTTCATACCGATGCTGTACAGGCTATAGGACATATTAGCGTTGACATTTCAGATTTAGATGTTGATTTTTTGTCAGCTTCTTCTCACAAGTTTAATGGTCCTAAGGGGATTGGTTTTTTGTATGTAAAAAAAGACTCACCAATTCAACCACTTATTTCAGGTGGCTACCAAGAGCAAGGCAATAGAGCCGGAACGGAAAATGTGGCGGCTATAGTTGGCATGGCAACGGCATTGCAAGAAAATATTCGCAACATGAAAAAGAATCAACAATTGCTTTTTGAACTTGAGGACGCTTTACTTAAACAATTAAATGCGTATCAGTTAGATTTCATTAGGAATGGAAGTAAAGAGCATTTGCCAGGGATAGTAAATCTTTCGTTTAAACAACAGAATGGGGAGCGGATTCTTCATAGGCTTGACTTGATGGGATGCAGTATTTCAACGGGATCTGCCTGCGACAGTGTGAATAATCAAATATCGCATGTCATAAGAGCAATTCAAGTACCGGAAGATTATGCTGAGGGAACTGTCAGAATCAGTTTTGGCAAATACAATCAATTAAGCGATGCAACTGACATTGCTACAATGATAAACTTGATAATTAACAAATAACGAATAAATGATAATTTAAAAACAACATCCTGCTTAGGAGTGCAATATTGGGTAGGCTTTTTTCTATGCTCAAAAAATAAATAGTGTGGTGGTAGGTAGTAAAGGTGTGTTCGTAGAAAGCAAAAGTGTGTTTCTGCAAAGCAATAGTGTGTTTGTATCATTTAGAGGGTTTGGTTAGATCCAGCCTGTGGCACAAGGGGAATGCTTATCGAGGCAATTCACCATATCAACAACGACGGACTTACCTATGGTCGTATTTGTGGTCAAGAAAAGAACCTGTCAACATCTGCTATTGCAAGGATGAATTTGTTCTTGCATGGTGGTAAAGACTGCAAGGTTGTTCAAGGAGACACATTAAGAGATCCGAAATTCCTTCGAGCAGGAAAGGTTCAGCAGTTTGACTGCGTAATAGCAAATCCGCCATTCGGACTTGATTATTGAGGAACGGATAAGTTTTGATGTGATGCTTATGGACGTAATATCTGGGGATGCCCTTCCGATTCAAGTGCAGACTGGGCGTGGATTCAACACATGATTGCTTCTATGAAACCTAAAAATGGTATATGTGCTGTAATTATGCCACAAGGAGTATTATTCCATGACTGCAAGGAAGGTCAGATGAGAAAAGAACTTGTTAAGTATGATTTGATAGAATGTGTCATCACTTTGGTTGGTGGAATTTTCTTTGCCGCTGGTGTAAGTGCATCTTCTACAATCCCGCTCGTATTCAAAAGATATGCGAACACATTGTTAAACATTATAGAGAGAAGATTGAACCAAACGGCTATAAAGGACAAATTGTTTGCTACGATAGAGAATGCTGTATTAAATACAAAGAAGTTCTCGATACTTTAATGAACCCTGAAGAAACCACTAAAGCTAAACAAATGGAAATAAATCTTGTTGCTAAAATTCTTAATCATTCAAGTGAACCCCGATTTGTAAAACTTGGTGAGAAACTCGAAGCATTAAGAGAAAAGCACGAGCAAGGATTGATTACAAGCACCGATAATAGTCGAACGTATTGTCAAGGACATTGACGATATTGTTAAGATTGTAAGATTTGACGGATGGCAAAACACAACTGCCGGAAAACAATAAGTCAAAAAAAGCATTGAGAAGCGTTGTTTGGATTAAGTATAAAATAAAGGATATTGACGTCTTCGATAAGGCGTACAAATACATTGAACAATACTATTAAAAGTCAATGAAGGAGGAATTGCGATGAATACAACACTTGAATAGATTATAGAAAACGAGTATTATAACGATATTTTCTATACTGTTCTTCGTTATTACAACAAAACAGGAACTATTTTTATTTGCATACATATCTACTAATTTAAAAGGAGTAAGTAATTAAAATGAAAAAGTATGTTTATAATAATTTTTTTGTTGGTCAAGTGTTCCCATCATTTATTGGGGTACGAGATAGAACCATAATTGATACTGACAATGTAAGTTTGAATTTTGTTATGGTTATTAAAAAACCAACCGAGCAAGAAATAGTGCAAATGAATGGTACTAAAGAAGTTCGTTTAACCTTATTGGGAAATGCTATTTGGTTTACATTTAAATTTGGAACATTGAATTGGTGTGATGCACCATATTCACCGCATTTAAGTCAAACAACCGATTTTACTGTTGTATGTAATGACATTTACAAAGAGATAAATATTGTCTTGATAGACTCGACTGATGGTAAAGTTAAATATTGTTCTACATCAAAATTTACTAATGATTTTTTAAATTATTTATTAGAAACATCACTTGGGTTAATGAAAAGACCATTTTCCAAGATGCAGTATGATGAGCTTTTGTCAACTGTAATAAATATGTATTCTGCTAAGCAAATTTCTCAAATTGCTGTTAAAAGATGTATATTATAAATAGTTGTTATATTTATGAATAGCTATAAATAAAAGAAGGTCAAGGATATGTCATACTTTAATATTGTTGCCCAAATAAGCGAAAACATTTTTATAACTGAATACGAGCCTGTTTTTAAAAACATCTTCCTATTTTATTTTACAACGAACTACCATAAAAATATTTTAAATATTTTTAAAATGTGCTTTACTTTTTAATGAAAATATATTAAAATTATGTTGAAGGTATTTTGTTAAAAATTTGGGAGGGCATTATGAGATTTTCGGAAGATATAGAATCACAAATTGATATTTCAACATATAAAAATTCAAATAATTCAGCAACACACAAGCCGATATGGTACAGGGATAAAAAAGTTTTGAAATTATCCGGTACATTACTTGGAGTTATAATCTTGATTACAGTTCTGTTTATTGTGCTTAAACCTTTTGACAATACTACAAATAATACGAACCCTACTATAAACGGGAATTTTGAGGGGGAAAATTTATCTCTTGATAATATCCCTGCCGATTTTGTATTAGCCAACAATATTATAGTAAATGATGTTGATATCGGCGGTAACACCCTTGCACAATCTAAGGCTATTTTAAAAAAATTAGAGGGTAGCCTTACTCAGTATTTTTGTTATACCGTAAAAGTTGCCGATAAGTCAGTCTATTTAAAAAGTAATGATATAAAAAGGAACTCTAATACAGAACAAATTTTGTTAGAGGCAGTTAATCATACAGTATCACTTGGTGATAAAGCCTATTCAAACAAAAGCAAAACTTTGACATTACAGTTAACGAATTCAGTTGATAGTAATACACTTAAAAGTTATATAACATCTACTGTAGAAAAACTTAATCAATCACCACAAGAGGCGAGCATTTTAGCATTTCACCCTTGGGAAGAAGTTAAGTTTGATTATGTTCAATCGGTCGATGGTATTAGCGTTGATACATCACAAGTTGTAACTGAATTTTTTAAACTTTACAATGCAAAAGTAAGCACAGGTAACATTACAGCCAAAGCTACTATAACAAAACCTAAGGTTACAACAGAATTCCTGAAACAAAATATCGTACCGCTTTCAAGTGCGTGGACATATTCCAGCAATACCGAAGCTGGCTGTGCTAATATGAAAGTTGCTCTTGAACGCTCTAACGGTGTTGTAATTCAGCCACACGAAGTATATTCGTTCAGCGGTTATGCAGGTAATACAAATCTCGAATCAGAGGGCTACAAGGCGGCAACCGTTATTAGTGGCGGTAGATATAGACAGGAGATTGGCGGTGGCGTTTGCCAAGCGGCTACCACAATATATAATGCGGCTGTATATGCTAATCTCGGTATAGTAGAGAGGGAGGGCCATTATTGGTGCTCTACTTACACATCATCAGGTTTTGACGCAACTATTAGTTACGGTAATATTGACCTCAAATTAAGGAACAATACAGATTACCCGATATTCTTAGAGACAAAGATGGTCGATAGAAAGTTGACCTGTAACATATATGGTTATCAGGATAGTTACTATGATGATATCGCTACATATTCATATAATTTTGATTATTATAGCAACAAAGAGTATTCTACAAGAGCATATAGGGTTTATCTTAAAAATGGGGTAGAGATAGAGCGTGAATATTTAGATACCACTACATACAGTTTAACAGAGGACCATTATGTTGTTTCTGCCGACACAGGCACAATAGGTGCAAAACCGAACACAAACAAACGCTCTGTATATATTGCTAAAAGTGAATTTGATAGGCCACTCGTTGACCTTAGTCCAGTCGAGCCACCAACAGAACCACCGACAGAGGCTCCGACTGAGATACCAACAGAAAATATAACGGAGGGACCTACACAAACCGAGCCACCTACACAAGGTCCTACTCAACCGACAGAAGATAATACACAGCCATCACAAGTTACTTCTGACCCACCAGAAAATTTAACTCAATAAAATATAAAAAAGCGAGGTTTATCAAAAATCTCGCTTTAATTATATTTAAATAACTTATTAAAATTTATCCCACTCAAGTAATTTATCTCCCTTAACTAAATATGCTCTTTTTGCAAGTTTAGCAAGGGGTGTGTCAGAGTAACTATCAGAGTAAAATTCATCAATTCTTTTATCTGGGAATACTTCGTAAAATCTTCTGACTTTTTCCTCACCATAACAATTTATGCCATCGTACTTTCCGGTATATTTATCAACCCTTGATGCCATAGCGTATTTGATATTTAATCTTTTGCAAATAGGTTTAATTATAAATTCGGGTGAAGCAGATATAATTACATCATCATCTTTTTGTGTTTGCTTGTAGAAGTCTTTTATCTTGCAAATATTTTTATCCCAAAAAATCTCTACTTCTGTTTCAACATCTATGTATTTTAAGAACTTATATAATTTTTCCTTAAGTTCTGTTTTTGTACCTTTTTTAAGTATATAAAAATTCACAAACGCAAAAAACATCTTAGGTGTTGTTACTATTATCTTGGGGTGTTTCTTTAAACAATATATAAAGAAGTCAGCCGTTGAATCGTTGCGATAAATAGTTTTATCAAAATCATAAACATTCATAATGAACTCCAAATGTGTATTTTGTATCAATATACATATTATAATACAACAATTATAAATTTTCAATGAATATTAAAATATTCTATTGTATTTTTTTAAATTTTGTAGTATTATATAATGTAGATATTAAACAAATAATTGAGGGGTGTATAGTGTTTGTTTGGTTATTTAAAAGTATACAAACCTGAACTGCTTGTAAAAGATGCCGATACCTACAAATCAGTCTATTGTACACTTTGCAAAACATTAGGCAAAGATTATTCACCGTTATCTCGATTGTTATTGAGTTATGACCATACATTCTATGCTTTAATCAGCATAGCCTTGCAAAGCGAATGTCAAAATACATTTAGCAAAAAGAGATGTTGTTGTAACATATTTAAAACCTGCACTTATTGTTCAGATAACGAATTTATTCATAAATCAGCAGGTTTTACTATAATAACTGCTTATCATAAATTAAGCGATGATATACAGGACAGCAAATTGTTTAAATCTTTATTTATAAGATTTTTTAGATTATTATTTAAGAGAAGTTATAAAAAAGCAAAAAATAAATATCCCGACATAGACTTGATTGTATCAAATGTAATACAGGAACAAGCCAAAATTGAAAATGAAATATTGTGCGGGGATACTAATAATTTTTACGAAATTTTGGATAATTGTACATCTCCGAGTGCTAATATGTTATCTAAATTATTACAGGATATTTCCAATGATGAATTTAATAAGAGGGCGTTGTCCGAACTTGGCTATCAACTTGGGACTTGGATATATCTTTTAGATGCTGTTGACGACCTACAAAAAGATATTAAACATAATAATTTTAATTGTTTAAAGTATTTTGATAAATCTAAAAACTTAGATAATGAATGTAAGATATTTTTAAACTTAGCATTATCAAAGGCTTTTTCGGCATTTAAACTTTTGGATACATACAGATTTAGGGGGATATTGGATAATTACTTTGTGTATGGACTTAAAACTGTACAGGATAATATTCTTAACAAAAAATAGAAAGGGAACAAAAATGAATAATCCTTATGAGGTATTGGAGATTTCGCCAAACGCAACTGATGACGAGGTAAAAACAGCATATCGTAAAATGGCAAAAAAATATCATCCGGATAATTATGCTGATAGTCCTCTTGCAGATTTGGCAGAACAAAAGATGAAGGAAGTCAACGAGGCTTATGACGCTATTTTGGAACAACGCAAAAACGGCGGTAATAGTAATACAAATAACTATTATAATTCCAACGCTAATTCGAGTTTTGCAAATGTTAGAAGTTATATTAATATGGGTAGAATTGCCGAGGCTGACGCTATTTTGGAACAAACACCTATAAGTAATAGGAATGCTGAGTGGTATTTCCTGAAAGGAATAGTATTTAATAGACTTGGCAGGAACGCACAGGCTTATTCTTTCTTTCAAGAAGCAATCAAAATGGACCCATCAAATCGTGAGTATAATCAGGCCTATAATAATATGAATGTGTATTCAAATAACTATGGCGGATACAATACATCAGGTATGGGCAGGTCTAATTGCGATTGTTGGGATATATGTACTGCTATTTGGTGTGCAGATTGCCTATGTGACTGTTTAGGTTCCGGTTGCTAATATGAATAAAATGAACAATACTCAAAAATCTGTCAAAATAGCACTTTCCGGTGTAATATCCGCACTATCTTTTGTGATTATGCTGTTAACAGGCTTGGTGCCGTTTGGTACTTATGCGTTGCCTATGTTGGCTGGAATAATATTCGTAGCAGTTGTGATAGAACTCGGTTACAAATATGCGTTTACTGTCTATATAGTTGTCGCTGTTTTATCTGTGTTTTTTGCACCTGACAAAGAGGCTACCTTATGTTATGTAGTTATATTAGGATATTATCCGATAATAAAGGGCTTAATTGAGGGGAAAATCAAATCAAGGATATTGCAGATTATAGTAAAGTTTGCAGTATTTAATGTTGCTATGGTGGCTTTCTATTATGCAGGCAAATTTATACTTATGATTCCTGATGAAAGCTTTATAGTATTTGGTATATTTGTACCTTATATTTTCTTAATCGGAGCAAATATAATTTTTGTAATGTATGATTTTGCTATCAAAATTATAATTATCAAATATATAACGAGCATAAGAAATAAAATTTTTAAAAACAATCATTAATTTATTTATAAAGGAGTTGATATTATGAGATTTACAAACAGGATATTTGCAATAATATTGGTAATTTTGATGTGTTTTAACTCTTTTAGTTTGTCATTATCAGCAATCAATATATTTGATGATACAATGTGTGTAAATTCTGATGTCAACTTATATTCAGAGGCTAATACCTCATCGGATAAAATTTTGACCTTGACCCAAAATAGTGTGGTTACTTTACTTGAAAGTACTAACACAGATATGGCAAGGGTGCAGATTGGTAATAATATCGGCTATTGTCAGACTAAATATTTATTTTGCACTGAAAATTCCGATGTTACGATAATTGCCTATACAAGACCTGACCTGAATTTAAGGTCAGAGCCAAACACTACATCAAATGTAATTTTGTGTTTGAGTAAACAGTTATATTTGCAGGTTTTAGATAATTCAAATACATCTTGGGTAAAGGTTAAATATAATAATACAGTCGGCTATTTAAGCAAAGATTATGTAACGCTCTCTGTTTATACATCAAAAGATAGCATTGATAGAGATTTAATGCCGAATTTATTCAAAAATACTAATATAAATCCGGATAAAATATACTTAAATAACAACTCGGTTGCCCTTGATGGAGAGGTTACAAGCAAATTAATCGTTATGTCATCACAGGGACAAATTATAAATAATATGGTTAAATTTATATCATCTGACAACAGCATAGCGACAGTTTCGGCAACAGGCTTAATAAGTGCAAAATCAAACGGCAAGGCAACTATAACCGTTATGTTAAATAATGATAAGTCTGTTTTTGTGGAATGTGATGTTAATGTTACAGGTATTATTGCTCCGACTGTTCCGCCAACAGAACCTACAACAATCAAAGACCCTGAACCAACAGATCCGACTACTTTGCCGACTATGCCTACCGAACCAACAGAGCCTATAATAGAGACAGAGGACTCTATTATACTCCAAAATATCATTACTGACTTATATGTTGGTAATAATTATGTTGTTAATTACAAATCAAAGCATAATGTTAATTGGTCAACATCTAACAGTGATATTGCGACTATAAATGATAACGGAACTATAACTGCCAAATCTGCCGGTGTTGCTACTATTACAGCAAACAATGGATATCAAACAAAATCTTACGATATTACAGTAAAAGAAAATATATCTACCGTGAACATCTCAAACAAGACCCGCAGTATGTCTGTTGGTATGACCTTGTTACTTACAAGTACAACAAATGGTGCAAAATTTGTAAGTTCTAATACAGATATAGCTCAAATAAACCAAATGACCGATGATTATGGCAAGGAGTTTGCATTTATAGTTGCCAAAGGTGAGGGAACTGTTAATATTACTGCGTCGAACGAAAGCGGTGCATCAAACTGTATTTTAACAATATCTAAGGCTGAACCGATTAGATCAGCATATACTACCACAACGCCAACCTCACAGGGCTGTCAAGTCGATTTTGTTGCTGTTACTGACCAAACCCGCACTTCTGTTAAATTTGTATATACTATAAATGGTGTTACAAGTACACTAAATGCTACGGGGAAAGTAGTCGATGGCAATACATTTGTGTGGAGTGCCAAGGAGACATTAAGCAATAGCGGTAGTTACAGTGTTGTTGCCTACTCTAAGACAGATACAACAGATTTTGCGACCTGTTCAAATGCTAAGTCGAGTTTTTATATAACATCGCAAAATGACCCAACAGTTACATCTTGCACAAAACACTATATATCCAAAAATGGCCTAAATTTAATAGCAAATTTTGAGGGTTATAGGAAGAATGTAAAATTTGATAATATAACAGGTTCTCATCCAACCGTAGCTTATGGCCGTGTCATTACCAGTGGCGAATGTTTCTATAATGGTTTAACTAAGAGTGAGGCTATGGCATATTTGCAATATACAGTAAATAATAATGGCTACGCTAATTCAGTAAATAATTTCTTAATTAATAGGAAAATTAAATTTAATCAATATCAATTTGATGCGTTAGTATCGTTTGTCTACAATCTTGGCAGTGGTATATTTGACGATGCTAATAAACTCAAAGCAGTTTTTGCTGATTCTTATGATAAAAGCGTTGAGATAGAGCAAACTAAAACAGGATATATAAATTCCTCCTATGTAAATTTGCGTTCTGCTCCGTCTACATCGGACAGTGTAGTGTTGTTGACTTCCAAAAATACAAGGATAACTTTACTCGATACTAATTTATTTAATAACGATTGGTACTATATTGAGTTAAGTACGGGCGAAGTCGGATATATGCACTCTGATTATATAACGCTTGATTCAGAGGCATCAAAAGAATTAGACTTTGCGTATATTAACAAAGAAAATTTCTTGAAAGCATTTTTACAGTACCACCATGCAGGGGGCTGTATAAGGGGTTTGCTTAATCGCAGGGTTGACGAAGTGGAACTTTTCTTGACAGGTGATTACTCTATTGATGGTTACAAAAACAAAAATAATTATCAATATACTTGTACAAGTAATTCAAGTTTTGGTTTATAATAAAGTATAAATATAAAAATAAAGGTGAATAAAATGACAAAGAAAATTGGTTTTATAGGTGCAGGAAATATGGCGAACGCCATTATACTCGGTATATTGTCAAATGGTGTTGTAGCACCTGCTGATATTTATGTTTATGATATTTGTGAGGAAAAATGCAATATCCTTGCCCAAAAAGGCATTACAATATGTTCAAGTATCAATGATGTTGTTATCAATTCACAGTATATTGTCCTTGCGGTTAAACCACAGAATTACGAGGAAGTCCTCCTCGGAGTTAAAGATAATGTAGATAATACTAAGGTATTTGTATCAATTGCCGCCGGTATATCTATAAATTATGTTCAGACAAAACTTGGTTGTGATGTACCTGTTGTGAGGGTTATGCCTAATACACCGTTGCTCTTGGGTAAAGGTGCGACCGCTGTTTGCAGAAGCCAAAATATAAATGACTCTGATTTTGAGTTTGTTAGAGATATGTTTGCACTATCGGGTATAGTTGAGGAATTAACAGAAGATTATATGAACACTGTTATCTCAGTAAACGGGTCAAGCCCTGCGTATATTTATTTATTTGCAAAGGCAATGGCTGACTATGCACAGGAGAACGGTATTGCCTTTGATAAGGCCCTTAATCTTATTTGTGCAACGCTCGAGGGAAGTGCCGCAATGCTTAGAGAGAGCGGTGATACACCTGATACACTTATCCAGAAAGTATGCTCTAAGGGTGGTACGACAATAGAGGCGATAAATACCCTTAACGAATATTCATTCTATGATGATATCAAGAAGGCTATGGCTAATTGCACCAAAAGGGCAGAAGAATTAGGCAGATAAAATATTTACATACTAAATTTTTTGGAGGGAACTTACCATAGATAAATTTGAACTCGTATCACAATACAAGCCAACCGGCGACCAGCCACAGGCTATTGATAAACTTGTAGATAGTATAAACAGTGGCAACAAGGAACAGGTATTGCTCGGTGTTACTGGCTCGGGCAAGACTTTTACTATGGCTAATATTATTGCGAGGTTAAACAGGCCAACGCTTGTACTTGCACATAATAAGACCCTTGCGGCACAATTATGCTCGGAGTTCAAAGAATTTTTTCCTAATAATGCAGTCGAATATTTTGTTAGTTATTATGATTATTATCAACCAGAGGCATATATACCAAATACAGACACTTATATAGAAAAGGATAGTTCTATCAATGATGAGATAGATAAACTACGCCATAGTGCTACATTGGCTCTTTCGGAACGCCGAGATGTAATCATAGTTGCATCTGTGTCGTGCATATATAGTTTGGGCAACCCTATTGATTATCGTAATATGGTTATTTCCCTTAGACCTGGTATGCAAAAGAGCAGGGAAGAATTATTATCCAAATTGGTAGAGTTGCAATACGAGAGAAACGATGTTAACTTAACCCGTAATAAATTTAGGGTTCGTGGTGATGTTGTCGAGATATTCCCTGTATCATCTACCGAAAATATTATAAGGGTTGAGTTTTTCGGTGATGAAATTGATAAAATTAGTGAAATCAATTCCCTAACAGGTGAACTTAAATCAACACTTAAACACAGTGCAATATATCCTGCCTCTCACTATGTTGTTTCAAAAGATAAGCTCGAAGTTGCTATCTCGGAGTTAGAGCGGGAACTTGAACAAAGGCTTGAATATTTTAGGGATAAAGGCAAATTATTGGAGGCTCAACGCATTGAGCAACGCACCCGTTACGATATAGAAATGTTGCGTGAGGTTGGTTTTTGTACCGGTATCGAAAATTATTCAAGGGTACTTTCAGGCAGACAAAAAGGCTCTCAACCATATACATTACTTAACTATTTCCCAGATGATTTTTTATTATTTGTTGATGAATCTCATGTTACCTTACCACAGGTTAGGGCTATGCACGCAGGTGATTTTGCACGCAAAAAATGTTTGGTAGATTATGGATTTAGACTTCCGTCGGCATTTGATAACAGACCCCTTAATTTTGATGAGTTTTATGCTAAAATAAATCAGGCTGTCTTTGTAAGTGCTACACCAGCCGATTTTGAGTTAGAAAAATCAGCAGTAATTGCTGAGCAAATTATCAGACCAACAGGTTTGTTAGACCCTGAGGTATCTGTGAGACCAACCGATGGACAATTAGATGATTTAATATCAGAAATAAACATTAGAATAGACCGTAAACAGAGAGTACTTGTAACTACACTCACCAAGAAAATGGCGGAAGATTTAAGCACATATTTTGATACTATGGGTATTAAATCTAAATATATGCACCACGATATTGACACAGTTGAGCGTATGGAGATAGTCCGAGATTTGCGAATGGGTGAGTTCGATGTGCTTATAGGTATTAACTTACTTCGTGAGGGTTTGGATATTCCGGAGGTGTCTTTAATAGCAATTCTTGACGCTGATAAACAGGGCTTTTTGCGTAGCGAACGCTCACTTATTCAAATTATAGGCAGGGCTGCCCGTAATAGTGAGGGTACAGTAATAATGTATGCAGATAGCGTTACCGATGCTATGAAAAAAGCAATAACAGAGACAAACCGCCGTAGAGAAATACAAAACGAGTATAATCAAATAAATGGCATCACCCCAAAAACAATTGTAAAAAAAGTAAATGATATTTTAGAAATATCTACACATACAGATGACAAAGATATAGAGAAGAAAAATATCAAGAAAATGAGTAGGGCAGAGCGATTACAGCTTATCGAACAATTAACCAAAGAGATGAAAGCCGCCGCCAGAATACTCGAATTTGAACACGCTGCATTTTTGCGTGATAAGATTGAAAAAATAAAAAGTACTATCAAATGATTGTACGGAAGGATATATAATATGGCAACTAAAAAGTCTAATAAGGAATATGGCAACGATAGCATTAAATCACTCAAAGGTGCAGAGCGTGTTAGGTTTAGACCGGAAGTTATATTTGGCTCTGATGGAATAGAAGGTTGCCAACATTCAGTATTTGAAATTTTATCTAATTCTATTGATGAGGCAAGAGAAGGCTATGGTAAGAAGATTATAGTAACTAAATTTGCCGATGGGTCTTTTGAGATAGAGGACTTTGGTCGAGGTATACCGGTAGACTTCAACACAGCCGAGCAGAGATATAACTGGGAACTTGTATTTTGCGAAATGTACGCAGGCGGTAAATACAACAATAACGATGGTGAGAGTTACGAATATTCACTCGGACTTAATGGTTTGGGACTCTGTTCCACACAATATGCTTCTGAATATATGGATGTAACAGTACATCGTGATAATACCGAATATAAGTTGCATTTTGAGAGAGGCGAAAATGTCGGAGGTCTAACCAAATGTGAATATAACAAAAAGCAGACCGGCTCTATTATACATTGGAAGCCAGATTTAGAGGTGTTTACTGATATAGATGTTACTGCCGAATATTTTATAAATACAATCAAACGCCAAGCAATAGTAAACGGCGGTGTTGAGTTTATATTCAGAAATCAAGTTGGCAAGACATTTGAGGAAAAAGTTTTTCTATATCAAGACGGCATAACTAAATATGTAACAGAAGTAATCGGGAATGATGGCATATCGACCGTGCAAACTTGGCATACCGAAAAAAAGGCAAGGGACCGTGATGATAAACCTGAGTATAAATGCAAAATAAATGTTGCCGTTGCCTTTTCTAACAAAGTTCACCTTACAGAATATTATCATAATTCAAGTTGGCTTGAAAATGGTGGTTCACCTGATAGGGCTGTTCGTAATGCCTTTGTTTATCAGATTGATTCTTATTTAAAACAAAATTCTAAATATACCAAAAATGAATCAAAAATTACTTATGCCGATGTTGAGGACTGCCTTGTAGTAGTAATATCTTCGTTTTCAAGTGTAGCGTCTTACGCTAACCAAACAAAAAAGGCTATTACAAATAAAGGTATACAAGATGTTATGACAGATTTTCTGCGACACCAACTTGAGATTTATTTTATTGAAAATCCTATCGAAGCAGATAAAATTTGTATGCAGGTACTTATAAACAAGCGTAGCCGTGAAAATGCCGAGAAAGCCCGTTTAAATATCAAAAAAACTTTAACAAGTAATCTCGATATGGCTAATAGAGTTGCCAAATTTGTTGATTGCCGTAGCAAAAATG
This sequence comes from uncultured Eubacteriales bacterium, assembly GCA_964653925.1. Taxonomy (GTDB): domain Bacteria; phylum Bacillota; class Clostridia; order Oscillospirales; family Acutalibacteraceae; genus CAZXCG01. The sequence continues at coordinate 28,770 of CAZZHP010000001.1, forward strand.
TTATGGAGCGTGAGCTGTTTATAGTAGAGGGTGATTCTGCTCTCGGTGCTTGTAAACAAGCTCGTAATCCTGATTTTCAGGCTATTATTCCAATCCGTGGTAAAATTTTAAATTGTCTTAAAGCAGACTACGATAAAATTTTTAAAAGCGAGATTATTACAGATTTAATCAAAGTTTTAGGTTGCGGTGTAGAGGTTAAATCTAAGGCAAACAAAAACTTGTCAAATTTTGATTTGTCAAATTTAAGATGGAGTAAAATCATATTTTGTACTGATGCCGATGTTGACGGCTTCCAAATTAGAACTCTTTTACTTACAATGATATACAGGTTAACACCTACTCTTATTGAGGAGGGGAAAGTATTTATTGCAGAATCTCCTCTATATGAGATTAATACTAAAAACAACGTCTATTTTGCATATACGGAGGCAGAAAAACAAAAATTCCTTAACGAAATAGGCAGCGAAAGATTTACAATTCAACGCAGTAAGGGTCTTGGTGAAAACGAACCTGATATGATGAATCTTACTACTATGAACCCTGCTACACGCAGACTTATTAAGGTTGTGCCTGATATTGCCGAAAGAACATCTCAAATGTTTGATATTCTGCTTGGCGACAATTTGCAGGGTAGAAAGGACTATATAGTCGAAAACGGTGCTAACTATATTGATAATCTTGATGTAAGTTAATATCAAATTTAAAAAAAGAAAGGTATTTAATTATGCCACCAAAAAATAGAAAACAGATTAAACCGACTAATAATAAAATAAAGGGCGTAATATTGGGTGCCGGTGATATAGTAGATAAAAAGATTGCCGATACACTCGAAGAAAATTATATGCCTTATGCGATGAGTGTTATTCTGAGCCGTGCTATTCCGGAGATTGACGGATTTAAGCCATCACATCGAAAATTGCTATATACAATGTACAAGATGGGACTATTAAATTCTAATAGGACAAAATCAGCAAATATAGTTGGTTCAACAATGAAGTTAAACCCACACGGCGATACAGCTATATACGATACTATGGTTAGATTATCCCGTGGTTACGAGGCACTTTTACATCCTTATGTAGATTCAAAGGGTAACTTTGGTAAATTTTACAGTAGAGATATGGCTTGGGCTGCATCAAGATATACCGAGGCGAAACTTGATACCCTATGTAACGAACTTTTTAAGGATATCGACAAAGATACAGTTGATTTTGTAGATAACTATGATAACACCTTAAAAGAGCCAACCTTGTTGCCGGCATCATTTCCATCAGTTTTGGTAAATGCTAATACGGGTATCGCAGTTGGTATGGCATCAAATATTTGCTCGTTTAACCTCAGAGAAATTTGCGAAACAACAATAGGGTTAATTCGTGATAGTGAACATGATATTTTTTCCACTTTACCAGCCCCTGACTTTTCAGGTGGTGCTCAAATTATATACAACCAAAAGGCATTAGAGGATATATATAATACAGGTCGTGGAAGTATCAAAACCCGTGCAAAATATACTTATGATAAATCTGCGAATTGTATTGACATTTCCGCTATACCGCAAACAACTACAAGCGAGGCTATAATAGAAAAAATTATTGAACTCACTAAAAATGGTAAAATCAAACAAATATCTGATATTCGTGATGAAACAGGTATAGACGGCCTGAAAATCACAATAGATTTAAAGCGTGGTGTTGACCCTGATAAGTTTATGCAACAACTCTACAAGATAACTCCGCTCGAGGATAGTTTCCCATGTAATTTTAATGTGCTTATTGGCGGTACTCCAAGGGTAATGGGTATAAAGGAATTACTCAATGAGTGGATAGCATTTAGAGTCGAATGTGTAAAACGACGCACTTATTTTGACTTAAATAAAAAGAAAGACAAAATGCACCTTTTGCAAGGACTTGACAAAATTTTACTTGATATAGATAAGGCAATAAAAATTGTCCGTGAAACAGAAGAAGAAGCCGAAGTAGTGCCTAACCTTATGATAGGCTTTGGTATAGATAATGTTCAGGCTGAATATGTAGCCGAAATAAAACTCAGACACTTAAACAGGGAATATATCCTCAAAAGGACTTCTGAACTTGAACAGCTCGCAAAAGAGATAACCGAATTAGAATCTATTGTTTCAAGCAATTCTAAAATTAAATCTATAATTGTTAAAGAACTTAAAGATATTGCCGAAAAATATGGTCAGCCCCGTAAGAGTTTAATTTTGTACATTGACGACTTGGACGAGGATATTATAGAGGAAGATATACCTGATTATCAAGTTAATCTATTCTTAACAAACGAGGGATATTTCAAGAAAATTACACCGCTTTCGCTTAGAATGAGTAATACTCATAAACTAAAAGATGGCGATGAAATCTCCCAAACAATAGAAACAACTAATAATTCTCATATAATTTTCTTTACTGACAAGTGTCAGGCATATAAAGCAAAGGTAAATGACTTTGCAGATACCAAAGCAAGCGTGCTGGGTGATTATATTCCTGCCAAGTTAAATATGGACGAGGGCGAAAATGTAACCTACATGGTAGTTACAAATGACTATAAAGGTATGCTTTTGTTTGCCTTTGATAATGGTAAAATCGCCAAAGTGCCTCTCAATAGTTTCCAAACCAAGACAAACCGTAAGAAACTTACAGGTGCTTACAGTGATAAGGCAAAACTTGCAAGTATAGAATTTATATTGCAGGATAGCGAGGTTTTGGTAACTGCTTCAAGTGGCAGAGTGTTGCTTGTAAATTCCGCCGAGATAGCACTAAAAACTACCCGTAGTACACAAGGTGTAGCAGTACTTAAACTTAAAAAAGGGCAAAGGCTTATGAATGTTTCTAAGTATACAGATAATAAGTTTACTAACCCGTCAAGGTTTAGGACAAAGAATATCCCTGCACTTGGTTTAGTGCCAAATGACAAAGATATTCCAGATGAACAAATAAAAATTACGCTTGAATAATAAAAACTATTCTAAATTAAAATTAACCTCCATATATCTATAATACAGCTTGTATATTTTTAGGTATATGGAGGTCGTTTAATGAAAGGAATAGTTTGGTGCATAAACAAAAATTTTATACCGCAGAATACAAATTTAGATTTTAAATATTATATCAAAAGATATGGAGTTAATTTATTGCTTTTAATTTATTATTTTATTTCGTTAATCTTTGGTATAGTTTTTGCTAAAAATGATTTGTTCTCAAACATACTAACATCTTTTTTTGGCTTAGATTTATTTACTAATTCGAAGTGTAATTTTATTGATATATTTTCTGTGTATATAAGTTCCGATTTTGTTTTGTTGCTTGTAATGTTTATACTTGGTATGTGTGCGGTGGGGGGAATATTTGTACCGTTTGTATTTCCAATTAAAGCATTTGGCACAGGGGCAATAATATATAATCTATACTCACTGTTTCACCTAAAAGGTGTATTGTTTTATATGCTCACGATGTTTATAGGTGATGTTATCTTCTTGGTTGCACTTATAGGGTTATTTAAAACAGCCCTTTGTACATCGGTTAAATTAGGAAAATTTATGTTCTTTAACTGCAACTTGAATGTCCAAGAAGAATGCAAAAATCTAACCACATATAGTTGTTATATTATAGTGTTAACACTGATATCTGCCCTGATAAATACGGTCCTGCATTTTATTTTTTCCGGACTGAATACATGAAATTTTAATGAAATTTTATAAAAATTTCTTTTTTATCTTGTTTTCTTTTATAAAAAATTGTATAATAAATATTAGATATAATATTTATGGGGGAATAACATTGAAAAGGAAATTTCTATTAATTTTATTTTTTAGTCTTATTGTTTGCTTGATTACCGCTTGTTCCAACTCAGATAAAAAAACAATAGATGTTTTAAATAATACTGATACTGTTACAGAGTCAACTACAAACGGCACCTCTGATACATCTGCAACGACAGATACTACCGAAGTAACAACAGAAGGAACTACATCTGTATCAGAAACAGAACCCACAACTAATAATACAACAGAACCAAAAACATCAGAATCAACAAAGTTTACAAATAATCTGACCATAACCAAAGCAGGTACATACACATACACAGGTGTTAAAAATAGCCCTATAACAGTTAAGGCCGGTGACGAAGATGATGTTACTATCGTACTTAGTAACTTAACTATCAATAACAAGCAAGGTCCTGCTATTATAGTTGAGTCAGGTAAGAATGTTTATTTGGAATTAGCAGGGAACACAACCAACACATTATCAGATGGAACATCTTATTCAATTACAAATGAGAGTGCCACTGTAGACGGTGCTGTGTTCAGTGCTTGCGATTTAAAAATAACAGGCACGGGAACACTAATTGTTAATGGCAATTACAAACATGGCATAGTATCAAAAGATGATTTAGAGATCAATTCCGGCACTGTAAAGGTAACATCTAAGAATGTTGCACTGAACGGTAAAGATTCAGTTGAGATTAACGGGGGTAATATCACCCTTAATGCAGGTACGGACGCTGTTCGTGCCGATAATATCGTCTCTGCTGCCAAGGGTAATGTTTTCCTTAACGGCGGTACTCTTAACATTGTTGCCAATAACGATGGTATACAGGCAGAGCAAAAAATTTCAATTTCAAATATTAACCTGAATATTCAAGCAGGTGGTGGTTCGAGTAACCTATCTGCATCTGAAAAAACCTACAAGGCATTAAAATCTACCTCGGATATAAATATTTCCGGTGGCACAATTACCCTTGATTCACAAGGCGATTGTATATCTTCTGACAGCAATATATATATTACAAATGGTAACCTTACCTTGTATTCAGGTGATGATGCAATATCTGCCAATGGTAATTTCTCAATCTCAAAAGGAAATATTAAATTAACAACAAACGATGCTGGCATAACAACCGATAATGACTTAAATATATCCGGCGGTTATATCTATATAAATTCAAACGGAAAAGGACTTAATTCTAAGGCCAATTTGAATATTTCTGGTGGCACAACACTTATAAATGGCTCCTCCAGTGTAACTGGCAACTCTGCAATTAGTTTTAAATCATCAGGAAATATAACGGGTGGAGTGTTGGTTGCTCTATCTAATTGTAAAGACAAAGCACAAAGCCTAACATCTGCCAATCAAGGTATAATTCTCGCTAAATTTGCACAGCAAAAATCAAATGATTTGTTAGCTGTTTGCGACTCAAATGGTAAAGTTATAGCTTCGATTAAACCTAACAAAAATTATCAGGTTGCTATTGTTTCAACACCAAGTGTTATAGTTGGCAACGATTACTCTATTGTAACAGGTCCATCTGTCTCATCAACAGATACCTATGGTCATGCAAGTAATACAACAAAGACAGGCGGTAATGAATTAACTTCAACATCTGCTAAGTAAAAATATCCCCTCTTAAAACTCTAACAGAATTTAAGAGGGGATATTTTAATGATTTTAAAAATTAAAGAACATTGTTATAATAACATAAGCAATTATTGCACAAACTACTAATGCCTTGTTTACACCACCATGTGCTAAAAACAACTTTTGCTGTTCCTCTTGATCTTGAACTTTTGATTTAATTTCCTTAATTTTACCAATAGTAAATTTATAATAAGTTCTATTAGCGATAAAGCCGACAAAGAACATCAAGAAATATTCAATAATTTGTAAAACACTTGGCAAATAACAGATTAATAATTCTTTACTTGATAGGGTAGGCACAATTTCCTGTAGACTATTTAACAAATCAGAATATGACGATGAATTTTTTGATAAATCTAATAACATAGAATATATCTGTGTGTATTCAGCGGTGTTAGTAATAGCAATATTTGTAATCAATGTTGCAAACATTATTAATGTTATTATCGCACCCAACTTGTATTGCTTACGATATAATAGGTAAAAACCAGAAAACAAAAATGCACCAAAGTTAAATCTTGATTTAGAAAAGTTTTTAATATTACTAAAAACCCTCAAATAATATGGCACAGAGGTTTGAACAAATGTTGCGACCTCGCCGACAGTAACATTGTCTGCAATTTGTTCATTTGGGTTAATAGGTTCAAAATTTATAACTCTTACTTTTGGCTGTTGGGTATTAAAGTCAGAATGTATATTATTAAACGGCATATCTTTAAATTCTATATCTTTTAGGTTTACGCCACAATGGTTGCAAAATATACTGTCGTTTTCATTAGGAGTACCACATATAGGGCATTTTTTAGTATTTTCATTATCTTGGTTTAGATTTTGGCAATTATCAAACTCATAACCTTGACCGTGCTTATCACTATAAAAGCACCTATTGTTAGCTGCGTAACATTCTCTATGGTGAGGTGCACCACATTCAGGGCAAACAACCACATCATCATTATCTCGAAATGGTTTGTTGCATACAGGACAATTATATTTTGTATAATTCATTATTATTTCTCCATTTTCATTTTATTTTTTTAGAAAAACTTCAATCAAATCGGTAATTAATATTTTTGTACCAATTAAAATCAAGACTATTCCACCGAATATTTCTGATTTAGATTGAAATTTATCACCGAACTTATTTCCAAGAAATACACCGAGTGCTGATAGGACACCGGTAATTATGCCTATGCTTGTAATAGATAAAACCATATTTGCATCAGATACCGCAAATGTAAAGCCCACTACCAACGCATCAATACTTGTAGCTATTGCAAGTGTTAGCATATCCTTAGTAGCAAATGATGCAGAATTTGAGTTATCTTTATCATCGCTCTTTGCCTCTCTAATCATATTAATACCTATAATTCCAAGCAAAATAAATGCTATCCAATGGTCAAATTTAGTTATGTAATCGTAAAATATATTTCCAAAGAAATAACCTATTGTTGGCATTAATGCCTGAAAACCACCAAAGAATAAACCTGTTTTTATTAAATGATTTGGCTTAACCTTTTTTACGCTCAAACCCTTGCAGATGGACACGGCAAAAGCGTCCATAGATACAGCAAGTGCTATTGATAAAATTTCAAAAAAATTCATAATACTCTCCTTAATGATATATGTTACTTAATATTAAAGCATATTATATATGAGTTTGTCAAATATAACTTTAATATATTCAATAAAATTTTTAAAAATTCTTAAAATGCTTTACAATCTGGTAAATTTGATGTATAATATTGACAAAATACTAATAAAATATGAGGTGTTAATTTATGGAACCAAAATATAAAAGAGTTCTCTTAAAATTATCCGGAGAATCTCTTGCGGGTAACGAAAAGCACGGAATAAATTTTGATATAGTCCGTTCATATTGTGAACCTATCAAGAAATGCGTTGATGCAGGAGTTGAAGTAGCTATCGTAGTTGGTGGCGGTAACTTTTGGCGTGGCCGCAGTAGTGGCAATATGGATAGAACAAGGGCAGACCACATGGGAATGCTCGCAACTACAATTAACGCTCTCGGCGTAGCAGATGTACTTGAAGAATTAGGCTTAGATGTCAGAGTCCAAACAGCTATTTCTATGCCACAAGTTGCAGAGCCTTATATCCGCAATAAATCTGTTCGCCATTTAGAAAAGGGCAGAGTTGTTATATTTGGTTGTGGTACCGGTAACCCGTTTTTTAGCACTGACACAGCAGCAGCATTGAGGGCAGTAGAAATTGACGCTGATATAATTATGAAGGCAACGATGGTTGATGGCGTTTATGATAGCGACCCTAAAAAGAATGCTAACGCCGTTAAATACGATACAATAACATTTGCAGAAGTGTTAAGTCAAAACCTTGCTGTTATGGATAGTACAGCCGCTTCGCTTTGTAATGATAACAAATTACCTATTCTTGTATTCAGTGTAGAAGACCCTATGAATATCTACAAAGCTGTTTTAGGCGAAAATATTGGTACACTTGTTGTAAGCGATAAATAATTATACTTTTTTGGAGGCATAAAAATGAAAGAATTACTCAAACAAACAGAAGAAAAAATGCAACGCAGAATGGAGCATTTAGAGAGCGAATATTCTGCTATCCGTGCCGGTAGAGCAAATCCTGCTGTTCTTGATAAAATTACTGTTGATTACTATGGTGCACCTACACCTATACCACAACTTTCGGCTGTATCTGTATCCGATGCCCGTACTCTTACAATTCAACCTTGGGACACATCTGTACTCAGAGGTATCGAAAAAGCTATTCAAACATCAGATTTAGGTATTAATCCACAAAATGATGGCAGAATTATAAGACTTGTATTCCCACCACTCACAGAGGATAGAAGAAAAGAAATAGTTAAAGATGTTATGAAACTTGCAGAAGATTGCAAAATTCAAATGCGTAATGTTCGCCGTGAATCTATTGATAAACTCAAAGATATGAAGAAGAAATCTGAAATTACCGAAGATGACCAAAAAAATGGCGAGAAAAAACTTCAAGACATAACTGATAAATACACAAAGATGGCAGATAGTGTAGCCGATAAAAAACAAAAGGAAGTTATGGCTATATAATATGGCAATATTTAAATCTAAGAAAAACACAGAACAAATCACTTTGCCAGAAAAGTTACCTACACATATAGGTATAATTATGGACGGTAACGGTAGATGGGCTAAAAAGAGAGGCTTGCCACGCAGCGTAGGTCATACAAATGGTGCTAATACATTTAGGACTATCACCCGTTATTGCAGTGATATAGGTATAAAATATCTTACAGTTTATGCTTTTTCTACTGAAAATTGGAAAAGACCTAACGATGAAGTATCAGCCTTGATGTCATTATTTAAATCATATTTACAAGAGGCACTTACAGACTTTAAAGATGATAGCATTGTTGTTAGATTTATTGGTGATATATCAGCCTTTTCTACCGAACTTCAAGAACTCATCAAAGAAACAGAGGTTGAATCAGCTAATCGTAATGGTATGGTGCTGAATATCGCTATGAATTATGGCAGTAGGGAGGAGATCCTTCGTGCCGCCAAGATACTTGCGACTAAATACAAGGATAGTAATATTGATTTGAATAATTTTAACGAGGAAGATTTTTCTGATTTATTATACACATCAGGACAGCCAGATCCAGATTTAATTATACGCCCGAGTGGTGAGTACCGTATATCAAATTTTCTTTTGTGGCAGTCTGCGTATACAGAGTTTGTTATTATGGATAAATTATGGCCCGATTTTTCTAAGGAAGATTTAAATGCTGCTATCGCAGAATTTTCTAATCGTAACAGAAGATTCGGTGGGGTTTAAGAAAATTTTATAGATAAAAGGAGATTTACAAGGTGAAACAAAGAGTCATATCGGCAATGATTGGCATAGTTATATGTATAGCAGGATTTATCTTAGGTTCTGTTTATCCATCAGTACTTGCGGTTGTTGCAGGAATAATTGCAGTAATAATGGTTGGCGAATTTTTAACAGCTAAATCTTTATTGGGTGAGTTTAAAATATCTTTACCATCACTTTTGTTTGCATTTATAATGCCAATAATGTCAAATTCATCTTACATATTTCTCCCTGTATATCTGTTTACCTTGATTTTATTTACTATAACAATATTTAATCATACAAAAATATCTATATCTAAACTAATGTTTGCCTATGGCGGAAGTTTACTTATTACATTTGGTATGTCAAGTCTTACTTATTTGATATATGATAAATTCTTTTCGATATATTACCTTGTTTTAGCACTCGGTATACCTTGGTGTTCCGATGCCGGCGCATATTTTGTAGGCTGCAAAATTGGCAAGCACAAGTTATGCCCTGATATTAGTCCTAAAAAAACTATTGAGGGTGCTGTCGGTGGAATTATTTCCGGTATATTAGGCTCTGTAATTATTAGTCTTATTTTTCAATTCCTAATTTATAAAACACCTAATGTAAGTATAAATTACGGTGTAATTATTGCTATTGGTGTCGCAAATTCGATATTGTCAATATTAGGCGATTTGACATTTTCATTAATAAAGCGTAGTTGTAAAATTAAAGATTTTGGTAACATAATGCCAGGACACGGTGGTTTATGCGATAGGTTTGACTCTGTAATATTTACTGTTCCGCTAATTATGTTTGCTGCAAATGCCAACTTGCTAATTAAATTTATTTAATTTATCTTTGTAAAATTGTTAAGGTATAATTTGAAGGGAATTGCAAAAAATGATTTCATCTGTATCTATACTTGGTTCAACCGGTTCTATAGGTTTACAAGCACTTGATGTTGCACGCAATTTAAACTTAAATGTAACTGCAATAGCAGCACACAGCAACATAGACTTGCTCGAAAATCAAATCAGAGAATTTTCACCTAAAATTGCTACTGTTTTTGATTACGAAAAAGCAAAGGAATTAAAAATTAGAGTTGCCGATACCGATACTAAGGTTTTGTCTGGAATGGACGGATTGCTTGAAATAGCAACCGAAAAAGATGCTGATATACTTTTAAATTCAGTAGTTGGAATGATAGGTTTAGAGCCAACCCTCTTGGCTGCAAAGTCTAAGAAGAATATTGCACTTGCCAACAAAGAAACATTGGTTGCAGGCGGTCAACTTGTAATGCAGACAGTACAGGAGAATGGGGTTAAACTTTATCCGGTTGACAGCGAACATAGTGCTATATTCCAGTGTTTACAGGCTTCTCCAAGCGATAAAGCAATAAAAAAGTTAATATTAACTGCATCTGGTGGTCCTTTCTTTGGAAAAACAGCAGAGGAACTTAAAAGTGTAACTGCAAAACAGGCACTTGCACACCCAACTTGGAATATGGGTGCTAAAATAACTATTGATTCAGCCACCATGATGAACAAGGGACTTGAAGTAATAGAGGCATCTTGGTTATTTAATATGACTTATGATAAAATAGATGTAGTCATTCACAGGGAAAGCATAATACATTCACTCATTGAATTTACAGATAATGCTGTACTTGCACAACTTGGTACTCCTGATATGCGTATTCCAATACAATATGCTTTGACTTACCCTGATAGATTGCCGTCACCGGCGGGTGAACTTAACTTAGCACAAATAGGCAATCTATCATTTTATGAGCCTGATTATGAGGCCTTTCCGTGTTTAAAAACTTGTATAAACTCTATAAAGCGTGGTGGTTTAGCACCAGCTGCCGCTAATGGTGCTAACGAAGTTGCAAATGAACTATTCCGCAAAGGTAAGATTACCTTTACACAAATAGGCGAAATAGTCAATAGTGCTATGTTAAATCAACCTAACATAGACAATTACACACTTGAAGATGTATTAAATGCAGATAAAATTGCAAGGGAATATGTTTATAATCTAATAAAATAAATTTGGAGATGGTTATTATCATACAATCAATATTACTTATAATTATAGGTATTTTACTATTTGCCTTGATAATTTTTATACATGAGTTCGGGCATTTTATAACTGCTAAAAAAAGCGGTGTAAAGGTGAACGAGTTTGCTATTGGTATGGGTCCTAAAATCTTTGGTTTTGTCAAAGGCGAAACTAAATATACATTACGACTGCTTCCTATTGGCGGATATTGTGCGATGGAAGGCGAAGATTGTGAAAGTAACGATCCAAATGCCTTCTATAATGTTAAGGTTTGGAAGCGAATGATAATAGTAATTGCCGGTGCAATTATGAACATATTACTCGGTTTTGTACTAATGCTTATTGTATTAGTGCAAGAACCGTACTTTTCATCAACAACAATAGCAAGTTTCCCAGAATTATCTTTTTCTGCTAACTGTGGCTTACAAGTAAATGATAAAATTTTAAAAATAAATGACACTTCAATAGTTTCTGCAAGGGACATTTCTTATGCTATACAAACATCAGAACTAAAAACAGTTGATGGAACGACTTTGCAGATATATAAAGAAGATTGTTCGGTAGAACTATATAAAACATTTGCTACAAATGTTAATGATAAATACGAAAAATATTCTGATATTCCATCAGAAATTACTGATACATTAAATAATTACATCTCAAAAATAAACACTTCTACAACAAAAGATGAGGCAAAAATCTATTATAATCAAGGTTGTATTGAGATAGCTAAGTTGTTAGGTAATACTACTGTAGATATTGCCGGTATAGAAACACGGGTGGAACGACAACGCTATAACGCTGATTTAATTGTACTTCGAGATGGTGAAAAAGTAGAGTTAAAAAATGTGGACTTTTATACCTATTATGCCGGTGATGAAAATATAAGTGTCGCTATAGACTTTTATGTTTCCCCAATAGAAAAGACACCGATAACGGTTATTACACAAACATTTAAGGAAACCATATCAACTGTAAAGACCATATGGTCAAGTTTGATTGGTATGTTGCAGGGCAAGTTTGGTTTGAATGATATTTCCGGTCCGATTGGTGCAACATCTGCCATAGTTCAGGCAACCTCACAGGGACTTGAAAATAGTTTTATAGATGGACTAAATAATCTAATATTTATGATGATGGTTATAACTGTAAACTTAGGTATAGTTAATATGTTGCCGTTTCCGGCACTTGATGGTGGTAGATTTGTATTATTATTAATTGAGGCAATATTTAAAAAATCATTACCACAAAAATACGAAGGCTATATAAATGCGGCTGGTTTAATAATATTATTATCGTTTATGGTGTTCATCTCATTTAAAGATGTGTTTAAAATAATAGGAGGAAGTAATGGCTTCTAAAATACAAGTTAAGGTGGGTAATGTTTTAGTAGGTGGTGGTGCTGATGTATCCATTCAATCTATGCTTAATGTCCCTGCCAACGATATAAAGAATAGTGTCCTACAAGCACAGAGGCTTGAAATGGCAGGTTGTGATATTATTCGTGCTGCAGTTCCAAATATGGAGGCCGTAAGACTTATATCTGCTTTAAAGGAAAATATAAATATACCGGTTGTAGCTGATATACACTTTGATTATAGGCTTGCTATCGAGTCTGTATATGCCGGTGTTGATAAAATCCGTATTAACCCTGGCAATATAGGTGATGATAGCAGGGTAAAATCTGTTGCCGATACATGTAAGCAACACAATGTACCGATTAGAATAGGTGTAAATTCAGGCTCTCTTGAAAAACATATACTTGCTAAATACGGGCACCCTGTACCGCAAGCATTATGTGATAGTGCCTTATACCACGCATCTTTGCTTGAAAAATTTGATTTTAATGATATAGTTTTATCTATGAAGTCATCTGATGTTGCAACTATGGTTAGAGCCTATGAACTTGCTAATGAACAATGTGATTACCCTCTGCATATAGGAGTAACTGAGGCAGGCACAAAGCGTATGGGTATTATAAAATCTTCTGCGGGTATAGGTTCACTTTTGTTAAAAGGCATAGGTGATACAGTTAGAGTTTCTCTAACTGCTGATCCGGTCGAAGAAATATATGCCGCAAAAGATATATTAAGGGCGTTAAATATTCGCAAAGATGGAATTACATTTATTTCTTGCCCAACTTGTGGAAGAACGAAAATAAACCTTGTAGAATTAGCCGAAAAAGCCGAAGAAAGACTCGCTAAATGCAACAAGAATATTAAGGTTGCAATTATGGGTTGTGTTGTTAATGGTCCAGGCGAAGCACGAGAGGCAGATATAGGTGTCGCAGGTGGCAACGGTGAAGGCCTTATATTCAAAAAAGGTGAAATTTTATATAAAGTACCAGAGGATAAATTACTGGATAAACTCATAGAAGAGATAGATAAACTTTAATACATATTTAAAGCATAAACTAAGTAATACGGAAAGGAATTATTATGTGTACACTTTACGAAACATTTGCAAAATATCTAAATAATAGTGATGCACTTGATAATATTGTAGGCAAGGGTCAAGTTTTGGATATTACCCTTAACCGCCAAACCCGTTTACTTTACATAACAGTCAAATTTAATGATTTAATAAACAGGGATAAACTCTTTAATATTGAACAAGTTTTAGTTGATTCGACTCTCGGACTTACAAAAGTAGTAATAATGCCAAAGTTCCCGAGTGACAAATTCGATGTAAGTTATATAAGCGAAATTATCTTAGAGTTAAAAAGGCGAATAGCAACATTAAACGGCACTCTTAAAAATGCGGAGTTTACCATAAATAATAACACATTAACTATAACACTTGCTAACGGTGGCAAAGCGTTACTTGATGCCAAAAAATTTGATGAAGCATTAAAACAAATAATTCAAGAGGAATTTTCGTTAGATTTTAATATTAGATATGATGGCTTGACTGAAATTGCAGATGACATCAATATATACCAAGAGAAGAAAAAGAATGCAGAACAAAAAATAATCAGGGAACATAATATTGCTGTTACATCAGAAAATAATTATGATTTTGCCGATTCTTATAAAAGAAAATCACAGGAAAATTTAACAAAACCTACAACGGAAGAAATTGAAATAAGAACACAAGATAGTTTATTACCTCAAGTTTTGTTATCCACAGCAAAGCAACTCTATGGCAAAGCAATTAAAGGTAAGCCTATTGATATTAATACTTTGTCAGTAGACACAGGCAGATCAATAATATGGGGCGATGTATTTGATATTGAACGAAAAGTTACCAGATCAGGTGAAAAAAATATAATAACCATCAATATAACTGACTATACAAATTCTATCACAGTAAAGGTTTTTAATTCTATTAAGGAATGTTCCGTACTTGATAGCATAAAAGTTGGCTCTACAATACTCGTTAGCGGAGAAACCGCTATTGATAAGTATATGGGTGGGGAACTTATATTTAATGCAAATTCAATATCTGTTGCTAATAAAGTTAAGGTTGTCGATAATGCAGAGAAAAAGCGTGTGGAATTACACTTACATACAAATATGTCTATGATGGACGGAGTTTCACAGACATCTGCACTTATTAAACGAGCAAATGACTGGGGACACAAGGCAATTGCTATTACTGACCACGGTGTTGCACAAGCATTCCCAGATGCGATGAATACTATCGAGGGTTTAACTAAGAACGGCTCCGAAATGAAGGTTATCTATGGTATAGAGGCTTATTTTGTTGATGATTTAGTAGAATCTGTCAAAGGTACATCAACAGAGAATTTAGGTGGTACTTTTGTTTGCTTTGATATTGAAACAACAGGACTATCTGCAAAAAAAGATAAGATTACAGAAATAGCAGGTGTAAAGATAACCAATGGTGAGGTTGTCGATACATTTACGACCTTTGTAAATCCTCTTATGCCTATACCGGCAAAAATTATCAGTATAACAGGTATAACTGATGATATGGTAAAAGATGCTCCATCACAGGTTGATGCAGTCAAGGCATTTCTTAAGTTTTGCGATAATGCTCCTGTCGTAGCACATAATGCACAGTTTGATATATCGTTTATAAAGGCTGTTTGCTACGAAAATAATATTGAATTTAACCTTACATATATAGATACGCTTAATATTTCCAAGGAAATATTAAAGGACTTGTCCAAACATTCGCTTGATGCTATAGCAAAATATTTGCGTTTTGAAAATTTTAATCATCACAGGGCATTAGATGATGCAACAATGCTGTCTAAGATTT
Organism: uncultured Eubacteriales bacterium; assembly: GCA_964653925.1. Taxonomy (GTDB): domain Bacteria; phylum Bacillota; class Clostridia; order Oscillospirales; family Acutalibacteraceae; genus CAZXCG01. Next base: position 44,318 of record CAZZHP010000001.1, read on the forward strand.
TTATAGATTTTTGCTGTAGATTAAAAGATGATTATGATATAACTTCAATAAACGAAATCAACACAAAAATTAAAGGTGGCAATTATAAGAAATTACCATCATATCACCAAATAATTTTAGTAAAAAATCAGGTTGGACTCAAAAATTTATACAAATTAATCTCTTTGAGTCACTTAAATTACTTTTATAAAAAACCAAGAATATTAAAGTCTGAACTTGTTAAATACCGTGATGGACTAATAATAGGTTCTGCTTGCGAGGCTGGACAAGTTTTTAGGGCTTTGATAGCAGGTAAAAGCGATAGCGAGATAAAGGAAATAGCACAGTTCTATGATTATCTTGAAATACAACCTATTGGTAATAATAGATTTATGCTTAATAATCCTAAAGTTGCTAATGGTGCCTATAAAAACGAAGATGATTTAAGAGCCCTTAACCAAAAAATTGTTAAACTCGGCAAAGATTTAAACAAGCCTGTCGTTGCTACCTGTGATGTTCATTTCCTTGACCCTCACGATAGTGACTATCGTAAAATTCTTATGGCTGGGCAGGGGTACAGCGATGCAGATAATCAAGCCCCTTTATATTTACGCACAACAGCAGAAATGTTGAAGGAGTTCGAGTATTTAGGCGAAAAAGTTGCCTATGATGTAGTTGTAGAAAACACCAACAAAATAGCCGATATAATTGAAAATATACGGCCAATTCCAAAGGGCAATTACCCTCCGTTTATTGACGGTGCAGAGGAACAACTTATATCTATTACAACGGAAAGGACCAAGGCAAAGTACGGTGACCCATTACCGAAATATGTCCAAGAAAGATTAGATAAAGAGTTAAATTCTATAACTACCTATGGATATTCTGTACTATATATGACGGCTCAAAAATTAGTTGCCGACAGTGAGGCACATGGTTATTTGGTTGGTTCAAGGGGTAGTGTAGGTTCATCTTTTGTGGCTACTATGTCGGGTATATCAGAGGTTAACCCTCTCTGCCCACATTATGTCTGCTCACAATGTAAGTACAGCGAATTTATCGAGGACGGCTCTGTTGGTTCTGGCTTTGATTTGCCACCAAAGAAATGCCCTAATTGTGGCACAGACTTAGATAGAGATGGACACGAGATACCGTTTGAAACATTTTTAGGCTTTAAAGGTGACAAAGTCCCTGATATTGACCTTAATTTTAGCGGTGAGTACCAGTCATCTTCACACAGATATACAGAGCAATTATTTGGTAAAGATAATGTGTTCAAGGCAGGTACTATATCAACTGTTGCTGAGAAGACTGCTATAGGCTTTGTTAAGAAATATGCACAAGAAAAAGGTATATTTATGAACAAAGCAGAGGAATCTCGACTCGCAAGAGGTTGTACAGGAGTAAAAAGGACCACCGGTCAGCACCCTGGTGGAATGGTTGTTGTCCCGAGGGGCAAAGATATATTTGAATTTTGTCCTGTTCAGCACCCTGCTGATGATACATCATCAAATAATATTACAACTCATTTTGATTTTCACTCTATACATGATACAATATGTAAACTTGATGAACTCGGACACGATGTGCCTACAATATATCATTATCTTGAAGAATTTACAGGAATTTCTGTAATGCAGGTATCAATGAGTGACCCACAGGTTATGTCATTGTTTACATCTACCGATGCCTTAGGTGTTACCCCTGAGGATATAGACTCATTAACAGGTACTTTCTCATTACCGGAGGTAGGTACAACATTTGTAAGGCAAATGCTTATAGATGCACAACCTAAGAAATTCTCTGATTTGTTGCAAATTTCGGGACTTTCGCACGGTACAGATGTATGGATAGGTAATGCTGCTGATTTAATTGCCAACGGTACTTGTACAATTTCTGATGTTATTAGTACCCGTGATGGCATTATGACATATCTTATGCACAAAGGTCTTGAACCAAGTATGGCGTTTAAAATAATGGAAATAGTGCGTAAGGGTAAGTCCACTAAGGAATTAACTGCTGAACATATACAGGCTATGCGTGATAACAATGTACCGCAGTGGTATATTGATTCTTGTATGAAGATTAAATATATGTTCCCAAAGGCACACGCTGCTGCATATATGATTTCTACATTAAGGCTTGGCTGGTACAAAGTACATAGACCGGCAGAGTACTATGCTGCATATTTTAGCGTGCGTGGTGAAGATTTTGACGGTGTTACAGTAATGAAGGGCAGAGATGCAGTAAAGGCAAAAATGCAGATGATAAAAGCGAAAGGCTTTGAGGCTACTGCAAAAGAAAATTCCGAATATGCTACTTTACAAATTATAAATGAAATGCTTGCAAGAGGAATTGAAATTTTGCCAATAGATATTTATAAATCTGATGCGAAAAAATTTATTATAGAAGATGGTAAATTAAGATTACCATTTAGCACTATAAGCGGAATAGGTATTAGTGCCGCCGAAAGTCTTGTGGAATTTGCACGCAACAATACTTTCCTTTCTATTGAAGATTTACAACAGAAAACAAAAGTAAGTAAAGCGGTATTAGAATCATTAAAAGAAGTTGGGGCATTATCAGAATTGCCTGATACTTCTCAAATTTCTTTGTTTTAAAGTAAGGGAGTTGATGATATGAAGGGGAAAAACTTTAAAAATGTAATTCTTTGGATAACCTACACAGTATTTTTATTGTTTTTAATGCTTAATTTTAAGACTGTATGGTCTATATTTTGTGATACTATATCTATACTTAGGCCAATTTTGTATGGTTTTGTATTGGCATATTTACTAAATCTACCGTTTAACATTTTTAAAAACAAGTTATTTAAAAACTTAGGTAACAAATGTAAACCATTAGAAAAATTAAAAACGCCCCTATCTATTATCTTATCCTACATACTTTTCGCTGGTTTTGTTACCGGCTTAGTTGCTGTATTAATTCCTGCTCTAACACAAAGTGCAGAGATACTTGTGGACAGTTTACCGGTTTATATTGCACAGGTGGAAGATAAACTTGACGAGCTTGTAGATTATATTTATATTAATTATAATATTAACTTTAACGAGGGCAAAACTATCGAATTATATACGGATAAATTACTAAGTCTAATTAGTAGTGATAATATTTCTAAATTGATAGATACTATAACAGGCAATATATTCCCCGCTGCTATAACTACTGTTAAATTTCTTGCTTTGGAAGTCTATAATTGGATCGTTGCAATTATTATATCAATATATCTATTATTAAGTAAGGATAAACTTATATCACAACTCAAAAAGATTGTAACAGCTTACTTTAAACCTAATGATAAGGATAAAATATTTAAGGTTGCACACTTGATGAATAATAAATGCGGTAAATTTATAGTAGGTAAGATTATAGATTCACTTGCAGTCGGTATACTTTGTTTTATCGGAATGAGCATATTAAAATTTGACTATGCTTTGCTTATTAGTTTTGTAATAGGTATTGCAAATATTATTCCTTTCTTTGGTCCGTTTATAGGTGCTATCCCATCTGCGTTTTTGTTATTAATTATAAATCCTATTCAATGCTTCTGGTTTGTAATATTTATTCTTATTTTACAACAGATTGATGGACATATTTTAGAGCCGTTAATATTAGGCGACCAAATAGGACTATCAGGCTTTTGGATAATATTCTGCGTTATACTTGGTGGCGGACTTTTCGGCATAGTAGGAATGTTATTGGGTGTACCGGTTTTTGCTGTTATTTATTCTTTAGTTGGTGAAAATGTAAATAACAAAATAAACAAAAATCAAGTGCAAAATATTACAGATACAAAAAATAATGATGAAAATTAAATAAAGATACAAAATAGGGAAGAGGTATATTTATGAAACAATCAACAAAATTATCAAAAATATTAGCATTATTAGTTGTGTTTACGCTCCTTATTTCAACATTAGCAGGTTGTGGTAATGTTACCCCTCAGGAATTTAATGTTGATGAGATGAACATAACATTGGACACTAATTTTACTCAGGAAGAGTTAGACAATGCTACTGCTTGTTTTAAGAGTCTTGGTGTGTTAGTTATTGTAGAAAAATTCAGTTTCAATGATTTAGAAAAAGATGGTATAACAGCTGACTCATCTATCGAAGATTTTTCAGAATTTCTTATTAAAGATTACGCTTTAGAAAGTTTTAATTTAGCGTTTGATGTTAGCGAAAACGGTAATTATTTATTTGCTGATTATACCAAAAATGTCGAGGGTGAAGCTTATACTTTCTATCCTTGCCTATATAAGTCTAATGATAATTTCTGGATATTAAACTTCTGCTGCTTAGAGAGCTACTACTCTGTATATCAAGAAGATTTTAAAACATGGGCAAATTCTGTCTATATGACACCTATTAAATAAAATATATAAAACGGGACATAACTGTTCCGTTTTATTACTATACAAATAAACCTTTTTTACTTAAAAACAATAATAATTTTAATTGTAATTAAATATAATAGTATAACACAAAGGTTAAGGAGTGTTATGCTATGTCAAGACAAAATTTTATTATAAACTGTTCGATATTTCTTTTTTTATCAATTATGGTATTGGGTACTGTTTTTAGCAATTCGATACATAATACATCAGATGTATTTAGTAACAACCACAGTAACATAGGTACTATTATAATTGATGCTGGACACGGTGGAGAAGATGGTGGTGCAGAAGCACCCGACGGTACACTTGAAAAGGATATAAACCTTAAAATTGCTCTAAAACTTAAAACTATGCTACTGCAAAGTGGCTTTAATGTAAAGACTATTAGGGATACAGATATATCTGTATGTGATAATCTATCTACTGTTAAAGAAAGAAAAACATCGGATTTGAAAAACAGATTAAATATATTTAACGAAAATCAAAATAATGTAGTGTTAAGTATACACCAAAATAAATTTGAACAAAGCAAATATTATGGTTCACAGATATTTTATTCTCCGAACAATTCTGAAAGTTCAGAATTAGCCGAAAATGTAAGAACATCTATAGTATCATTATTACAACCGGATAACACCCGTCAAAACAAATCAGCAGGAAGTAATATTTATGTATTGAATAAAGCCACCGTTCCTGCTATAATAGTAGAGTGTGGTTTCCTGTCAAATCAAGAAGAATTGGCGAAGTTAAAAACAGATGAATACCAACAAGAAATAGCTTTCGCTATATATACAGGTTTTGTCCAATATTATGCAAATAATAGATAATAGGAAGTGAAAATATTGCCTACTAACAAGTCAAAGATAGTTTTTGTGTGCAACGAATGTGGTTACGAATCTCCAAAATGGAATGGTAAATGTCCTTCCTGTGGAGAATGGAACACCATGAACGAGGAGATTAAAAATACTAATAATCAAATCACAATACAAAAAAAACCATCTAATTATGCAAAGCCCGTTTTGATGAATGAAATATCAACAAACGATGAAGAAAGATACAAGACCGGTAAATCGGAACTTGATAGGGTGCTTGGTGGTGGCATAGTTAAGGGTAGTCTTGTTTTGCTTGGCGGCGACCCTGGTATTGGTAAATCAACTATCCTATTGCAGATATGTCAAAATCTTGGCGATTTTCTAAAAATCTTATATATATCCGGTGAGGAGTCTAAGCGTCAACTAAAATTGCGCGCAACAAGACTTGGTGTAGATAGCCAAAATATTTATGTTATGGCAGAAACTGATATAGAGATAGTCTGCGAACATATAACACAAGAAAAACCTGACTTAGTTATGATTGACTCTATTCAAACTATGAATTTAACCTCGCTCTCATCATCTGCCGGAAGTGTAACTCAGGTTAGGGAATGTACTAACTTGCTTATGCGTACTGCCAAAGTACACGATATACCGGTAATAATTGTCGGCCATGTTAATAAAGAAGGTTCTATCGCAGGCCCAAAGGTATTAGAACATATAGTAGATGCAGTATTATATTTTGAGGGTGATAGGCAAATGTCCTATAGAATACTTCGTGCTGTTAAAAATAGATATGGTTCTACTAACGAAATTGGCGTATTTCAAATGACTGATAAAGGACTTGAAGAAGTAGAAAACCCATCATTGATGCTTTTAAACGGAAGGCCAAAAAATGTTTCGGGGACTTGTGTTGCCTGTACTATGGAGGGTACTCGGCCTATTTTGGCAGAAATTCAAGCATTAGCAACAAGTTCCGGCTACGGTAACCCACGAAGAATGTCAACAGGGTTTGATTATAATAGAGTTTCCTTGCTTCTTGCAGTATTAGAAAAGCGAGCAGGATATTATTTTTCAAACACAGATACCTATGTAAATGTTGTTGGCGGTTTAAGGCTTGATGAAACTGCCGTTGATTTGGCTGTTACAATGGCTCTGATTAGCAGTTTAAAGGATATCCCAATTCCCGAGAATGCTGTTGCCTTTGGCGAAATAGGCTTAGCAGGGGAGATACGCTCTGTATCACAGGCACAAGCACGGGTAAATGAGGCAATTAGGCTTGGCTTTAAAAATATTGTTGTACCATATCACAATATGTCAAATATAACAGTTGCCCAACCAGATGTAAAGATAACGGGAGTTACAAACATACGACAAGCATTCGAAGTGCTTACTAATTAAATTATGAAACCAAACTTACCAAATAAAAAAGTTAAAACTGTTGTATTATCAAATATAAATCAAGAGATTGTCAGCAATATACAAGGCTATGGTATAAAAACTATCTTTACAGATAAAATAAATAGCCTTTTACCGTTTGAACAAACCCACGCAGATATGCAATTTTTGCCTATTAATAATACAACCGTAGCGGTTTTAGATAATGCTTACAAATTAATAGAAAATACCTTAAAGTTATACAAAACTTTTTTGAAAATTTCCTTAAATCGTGATATTTCTTATCCGAACAATGTTATTTTAAATCATACAATATTAAACAATAATGTAATATGTTTAAGAAAAAATATCCCGACAAAACTCTTAGAGGTTTATGACGCTAATAACTTTAAAATAATAGATACTAAACAAGGCTATTCAAAATGTTCTATATGTGTTGTTTCTGATAACGCTGTAATTACATCTGATAGTTCTATATATAACGCTTGCATAAAAAATAAATTAGATGTACTAAAGATTACAAAAGGACAGATTATACTTCAAGGAACAGATTATGGCTTTATTGGAGGTTGTTCAGGTAAACTTGATAAAGACTGTTTAGCATTTACAGGTAATATTAAATTGCATAGCGATTATGATAATATTAAGGCTTTTTGCGGTAATTATGGAGTAAATCTATTAAGCCTAAGTAATGGTGACTTAATTGATATAGGCTCGATAATACCTGTATCATAAAATATTGTATAACCTCTTCTCGATTTTATACAAAATCTTGATTTTGTATAATTTGTTTTTAAAATTAAGGAGTGATAATATGGCGATTGACTTTAATACAGAAGCCTCCCCAATTGTAAAGCGGTACCTAAATTACTTGCAAACAATCAAGGGCAAATCTGCAAAAACAGTAGACGAGTATTTTTCTGACTTGCGGACTTTTTTTAGATTTATAAAAAAACAACGGGGACTTGTCGATAAAAATACAGATTTAAAAAAAGTATCGGTTGATGATGTAGACTTAGATTTAATAAAGAGTATTACTTTGACTGATGCGTACGAATTTATGAACTATGCCCTACGGGAACGCTCAAACTCAAATACTACACGAGCAAGAAAAGTTTCGAGCCTAAAATCATTTTTTAATTATTTAACAGTTAAGGAACATTTACTAACTGTTGACCCTATAAAGGAACTTGAAGTTCCCAAAAAGAAAAAATCAATACCTAAGTACCTTACATTAGAGCAGAGTTTAGAACTTCTCAATGCCATTGATGGCCCTCACAAGGAACGAGATTTTTGTATTGTGACGCTTTTTTTAAATTGCGGACTTCGTTTATCCGAACTTGTCGGTTTAAATTTTAGTGATATTCGTACAGATAACACTATGCGTATATTAGGTAAAGGCAACAAAGAACGGGTCATTTATCTAAATTCAAGTTGTATTGAGGCTATTAACGAATATAAAAAGGTTCGACCTGTTGATAATGTAAAGGACAGAAATGCTCTATTTTTAAGTAATCAATTAAAAAGAATGAGTCCAAAAACAGTGCAGGCACTTGTATATAAATATTTAGAAAAAATCGGCTTGAACTCACAAGGGTATTCCTGCCATAAGTTAAGGCACACCGCTGCTACACTTATGTACCAGCATGGTAATGTAGACGTTCGTGCGTTACAAGAGATTTTAGGACACGAGAATTTAGGCACAACAGAAATATATACCCATATATCAAATACCCAAGTTGAACGGGCAATTAACTCTAACCCACTGAATAAAGTAAAATTAAAAGAAAAAAAGATATAAAAAACAAAAACAACCTTAAAAAATTTCAAGGTTGTTTTTGTTTAATGATGTTTAATAAAAAATAATCAAATTGTTTCAATATAGATTTCGCCTGAGTTATTAACGGCTGTATGAATTCCTGTAATCGAATTGATCCCCCTGTTTATAATCTCCTCTGTTATTTTATCTTCTACTTGTTTGCGTATTATATTACGCAAATCTCTCGCACCGCATTTGCCATCTTCGGCTTGTTTAGCAATAACTTCACAAACAGAATTATCAAAGGTAAATCTTACTCCTTTTTCTGCAAGTGTTTCGACATATTCATTAAGCATAAGCTTGGATATCTGTGTTAAATCAGTTTGTTTTAGATTACGGAATGTGATAATCTCATCTACACGGGCAATAAATTCCGGTCGCAAAAAATCTCTAAGTGCTTTCATAGTACGCTCTTTTGTAGCGTCTTCTTGAGTTTTTCCAAAACCAAGTGCATTCTCCTTGCGTTCCGAACCTGCGTTTGATGTCATAATAATGACTGTATTTTTAAAGTCAACTACTCTCCCCTGTGCATCTGTAACTTTGCCCTCATCTAATATTTGCAATAGGATATTTAGTACATCTGGGTGGGCCTTTTCTATTTCATCAAATAAAAGTACAGAATACGGCCTACGGCGTACTTTCTCTGTAACTTGACCTGCCTCGTCATAACCAACATATCCAGGGGGTGAACCGATGATTTTAGAGACTGAGTGTTTCTCCATATATTCGCTCATATCAAGCCTAATGAGTGTTTCAGGTGTATCAAATAAAGCCTGTGATAATACCTTTACAAGTTCTGTCTTACCTACACCTGTCGGACCTACAAATATAAATGATGCCGGCCGTCTGCGTGGTGAAATTTGGACTCTGCTACGCTTTATAGCTGATGACACCGCCTCAACAGCCTCATCTTGACCTATAATTTTTTGTTTAAGTTGTGTTTCAAGGTCAGAGAGTTTGGACAATTCATCTTCTTTAATTCTTGAAGATGGTATTCCGGTCCACAACTCAATAACATTTGCAATATCTTCCTCAGTTAAATATGTGATTATTTTATCAGGAGTATATACAGATAACTTTTGCTCAACTTGTGCAAGTTCGCTCTGGACATTTGCAAGTTGCTCGTAATTAACATTTTCAGCTGTTATTAATTTCTCACGGTTTAAATCAAGATTTTGCTTTTGTTCAGTTAACTTTTCAAAGTCTTCCCTATCCTTATTGCGAAGTGACGCACAGGCACAAGATTCATCGAGCAAATCAATCGCTTTATCCGGCAAAAATCTATCAGTGATATATCTTTCGCTCAAAACAACTATTTTGCGTACAATAGAATCAGAGACACTAACATTATGATGGTTCTCATAATAATTTTTAATACCTAATATTACATCAATAGTATCCTGTATTGATGGTTCGCCAATTTTAACAGGTTGAAATCTGCGTTCAAGTGCAGAGTCTTTTTCTATATGTTTTCTGTATTCGTTAAAAGTGGTCGCACCAATAACCTGTAATTCGCCCCTCGATAGTGCTGGCTTTAAAATATTAGCAGCATTCATAGAGCCGTCACTATCACCGGAAGTACCTACGAGATTATGTATCTCATCAATAAAAAGGATAATATTTCCAGCTTCTTTTATTTCTTGTGTAAGACCTTTTATCCTGCTTTCAAATTGTCCTCTGAATTGAGTTCCTGCTATAAGTGCAGTCAGGTCAAGAAGTTGAATTTCTTTATTTTTAAGCCGTTGTGGAACATTCCCCTCTGCTATACGCAACGCAAGTGCCTCGGCAATAGCGGTTTTACCAACGCCAGGTTCACCAATAAGACAAGGGTTATTTTTGCTACGCCTTGAAAGAATTTGAATAACTCGCTCTATTTCTTTATCTCTACCTATAATTCTATCTAACTTGCCCTCACGAGCCTTACGGGTTAAATCTTCGCAATATATGTTTATATTCTTGCGATTTTTGTTAGGTTTATCCTTCTTTTTATCTTTGTCGTTTTCACAATCGGAATTATTGCCACCTTTATTAGTGTTTTCGTTAGGTTGATTATTTCCACCAAAAATATTACTTAAAAAGTTAGGAAAGGCCGCTGCCCCACCTGCCTTGAATGGACTTGGATTATCATCATCACAATCATCTCCATTACTATCCATATCAGCAAACATGTTTGCCTCACCAAGAGATTTCATCAGTTCATTCATATCACAATTTTCGCCTAATTCTGACATTACGCTATCCATTTGGTTTTGAACATTTTCAAGTTCTTCATCACCTAAGCCCATATTTTTGAGCATATCGTTAACAGGTTTTAGACCTAAATCTTTTGCACACATTAAACAATAACCTTTTGGTGTTGTATCGTTTATATTTCCTGATGAAAGAAAAACAACAGCAGGACGCTTTCCGCATTTTAAACAAAGCATTAGTATTCTCCTTTTGGGGTAATTTTAACTCTTTTTTAGTTTGGCATCGTTCATAATACCAACATATACGATAAAATATTTTATCAAAGCAAATAACATTAAAAGTGTTGTTATTGAAAACAATACTAAATTCAGCAGTTTGCTCTCGTATTGATAAAACGCTTTTAAACAAAAAATTATACAAATCGAAGCATAGAACATCACAGTAGCAAGCTTGCCGTACCACTTTGACGGTGGCATAGTTATGCCTGATTTTATAACAGTTATTCCACCTATAATCATAAGAATTTCTTTTGCAAGCAAGACTATCATTAATGGGAATATATCTGGGGTCATAAACGATGCACAGATAACTACTGCGAACAAAGTCAATTTATCTGCAAGCGGGTCGAGTATCTTGCCTAAATCTGAGATTTGATTTAATTTCCTCGCTATAAACCCATCAACACAGTCGCTTAAACCTGATAGGACTAACATTATTGTTGCAGATGTATATTTGGCAGCAAAAAAATTAGCAATAAAAGGTATTATGATTAAAATTCTTAAAAATGAAATAATATTCGGAACAGTAAAAATTTTAATATCTGACAATTTTTTCATAATAGTATAATTCCTCTATAAGATTAGATAAATTTTAATATATAATTGCTCTACTTGTTTACAATGGACATTAATTCTCCAATATTTGTATAATAAAAATGTTTAAATAGGTGTGTTGCGTTTACATAATCTTCGGTAAAAATTTTTGGAATATTATCTGTCGTAAAAGGCAAAATTTTAATTATGGCAATTACAATCAACAGTATTATTATGCCTTCGCCAACACCAAATATTAGCCCTAAAAAAGCATTTATTTTTTTACCAAATGTAAATTTAAAACCTTTGTCTAACAAATTAATAGCGTATTTTACAACAAAGGATAACAAAAAAGATAATAAAATAAACATCAGTAACACCAATATATTGATTATTGTTGGTGCGATAGAGTTTTCTGCTGTAATTGCCATTGAGTTTGAAGATTGTGATATAGCATCATTTAAGTTATTATTATCCGGCGATACCAACCCATTCGTTATTTTTGCCCACATAGACTCAGAATTGTTTGAAAAATATTCTATAATACTCTCTTTAAAAAATATATTGTACAAATTACGAGCTAACCAAGGCGATAAAAATAATGAACATATAAAAACTATAAGACGCGAAACAATACCCAACGATGATGATACTAACCCCTTATTTAGACCTAATAGTGCAAAAATCACTATTAAAGATATTGCAACCAAATCTAAAAACACTTTCTGTGCCTCCTAAAGCATTAAATAATTAATTTTGAGATTCACTTATATCAACCATTCTTATTGTATTAATACCTATAACATAAATATGATTTTCTGATATCATTTTTATGCTTTCTACATCTATTCCAACATAATAGGTATACTTCAAGTTGCCTAATTTATCATATTCATAAATGTAACCATCTGATAAAACAGCCACCTTATCTTTGTACATATCTATCGCAGTAATTTTTAAATCTGTTGAAATTGTATTTTCTTTTACTCCGTTATAATTGTAATAATCTATATCGCACATTCTGCCGTCTCCACTACGGGATAATACTACTGTTGTACAGCCTGTATTATCGTTAAAATCGTACTGTGTAAGGGCTTTGTTGCCATATTCGCACAATGTCATGTTTATATTTTTGGTATCATACATTACCATATTATTATCGAATATAATACTCGCAATATCACTTGTAATATATTTTATATCATAAACATAGTAATTGTCAAATGTTGTTACTTCTGTCGGCTCTTCTTTGCTAAAATCAAGCAAATAAATTGCCGATTGTAATACTCCATCATTACTCCTGATGGCACCCACTATTGCTTGATTACCTGATTCGTTTATATCTACGCAATAAGCATAATACTCCGAAAAAGAATATCCGTATTTAAAATCTCCCTTACGATTGTAAACACTCAATTTAGATAGATAGGAGTCGGTTGTAGTGATAAGGGCATAATCGCCATTTTTGTTTATAGTACCAAATATTATATCATTTTCTAATTCATTGTCAAGTAAAACTTGCTTTGTATTTGACAAAGTATATCCGTTACTATCTAAATTATATATTAAACTGTATTCGCCATCTGTCTTTAAAACAGGTTTAGAATAACGAATTTGTCTGCTATACACATTACCCCCATCTTTCTTGATGGCTACTGAGTTGGTGTTTGAAACATACGCTAAGTAATCGTTTGAAATCAAACTAATATTGCCTTTATCAATATTAGTACCCACAATATCTACTGGGAATGTACCATCTTTGGACTTACCTAATAAATCATAGTTAACCCAATCACTTATATAAGCAACCGATAATTTGTCTTTGTTAGCATAACACAGTACACATACACCGCACAATACACATAAACCTAACGCTATTAATAAGCGTTTTAATGCTGATTTTTTGTCTTTTTCCGTAATTTCTACTTTTTTTGAATATAAATCTATTGCCTCATCATTAAAAGCATATTCGAGGTTCGTAGATTTTTCTTTTGTAGAATTTCTTTTTTTTCTTTGTAATTTATATCGTTCATTGGCGATTTTTGTATCCTCGATATTTTTCATGTGTCTATTTTTGTCCATAATATTTCTTCCACTATCTATAAATTACTTTAATAATTAACTTTATTTAAATATAGACCGCACGCCGGTGCAGTCGGACCGGCAAATTTCCTGTCCATAGCGTTTATTATAGCACCAATACCATCAGGTGCTATCTTGCCCTGTTGAACCCTAAGGAGCGTTCCAACAATAATTCGGACCATATTATATAAAAATCCATCACCCTCAATAGTTACAGTAACCATATCGCCTGAGCGTGTAACTGATATAGAATAAATCGTACGAGTCATATCGCCCTTTTCCCTATTATCAATAGTACAAAATGATGTAAAATTATGCTTACCTACAAAAGACTGTGAAGATTTATTAAGGAGTTCTTCATCAATTTTGTAACGATAATGATACGCATAACCTTCCCAAAACGGTGATCTGTTCTCACTGTTCCAAATTTTATATATGTATTGCTTTGACTTACAACTGTATCTTGCGTGAAAATTAAGTTCAACATCTTGGCAATCAATAACTGCAATAGATTTGGGCAAAAATCTATTTAATGCTATACGCAACCTCTGTGCGGGTATTGTGTGATTAGTTTGAAAACTTATGCAATAATAGTTTGCATGCACACCTGAGTCTGTACGGCTACAACCCTTTATGTTTGGTCGCTGAGAAATAATCTTTTCAAGTGCATTTTGGAAAACTTCTTGCACTGTCAATGCGTTCTGCTGAATTTGCCAACCGTGATAGTAATTGCCATCATAACAAATTGTAACAAGCAAATTCCTCGTTACGGGCAGAATATGTTGCATAATATCACCACCACAATAAATACAATTACAATGGACAAACTAACAAAATCAAGCGTTTGTAATTTCAGGACCTTCATTCTGGTTCTCCCATTACCGCCATGATAACAACGGCACTCCATTGCGGTCGCGAGCTCGTATGCCCTCCTAAAAGCAGACACAAAAAGCGGTATAAGTATAGGAACAAGTGCTTTAATTCTGCTTATTACTCCACCGCTCTCTATATCAGCACCACGGGCCTTTTGGGCTTGCATAATTTTGTCAGTTTCTTCGAGTAGTGTAGGTATAAAACGCAGGGCAATAGTCATCATCATTGCTGTTTCGTGCACTTTTATATGGAATATAGTTAAAGGTTTAAGCAAACTCTCAATAGCATCAGTCAAATCGGTAGGCGAAGTTGTAAAGGTTAAAATTGAACTTACCAAAATAAGCGATATAATTCTTACAACTATAAAAATAGAATTCCTGATACCGTTAGCGGTTATACTTAAAATGCCATACTGCCAAATCGGCTCACCGGTGCCGTAAAATAAATTAAGTAAAGAAGTGAAAATAACTATAAAAATTATAGTTTTTAAACTTTTTAGGTATAACTTAAAAGGAACACCACTCATAAGCACCATAGCAATTATACCAGACGCAGTAGCAACAAGTGCCGTATAACTAAAAGTGCAGAAAATCATTATCATAATAACCGTTAAAATGACAATTTTCATCCTTGCATCTAATCTATGAAATATGCTTTTGGCAGGGAAATATTGACCCAGTGTAACATCTCTTATCAATTTAGTTTCCCCTTTCGCCTATTAATTTTATAATCTCATAAGTTGCCTGCTCTACTGTTAATATACCGTCAGGCAGATTATAACCTCTTTGTCGGAGTGTTGACATAACTTTGGTTATTTGCGGAACACGCAACCCCATACTTTCGAGTTCATCTGGGCGTGAAAATATATTTTTTGTATTATCATACATAGCAAGTTTGGACTTATTCATAACAATAACCTTGTCTGTAACCTTTGCTATATCCTCCATACTGTGTGAAACAAGCAGGACCGTATTATTACTCTCTTTATGATATTTGTATATTTGATTTAACAGTGTTTCCTTTCCTATTGGATCGAGTCCTGCATTTGGTTCGTCAAGAATTAAAATCTCGGGGTTCATAGCAATTACTCCTGCTATGGCAGCCCTACGCTTTTCGCCACCTGATAATTCAAATGGAGATTTTTGCAAAAGTCCATCACTAAGACCGACAAATTTTGCGGCTTTGCGAACCCGACTATCAAGTTCCTCGCCCGTTAATTTCATATTAGTCGGGCCAAAGGCTATATCCTTATATACAGTTTCCTCAAAAAGTTGGTACTCAGGATATTGAAATACAAGTCCAACTCTAAATCTAATATCTCTTAATTTTTTTGGTTCAGCATATATATCGTTGTTATCTACAAAAACTTTACCGCTTGTCGGAGTAATAAGTCCGTTAAGCATCTGAATTAATGTAGATTTACCCGAGCCTGTATGCCCTATTATCCCGATAAAATCACCTTTGTTTACAGAGAAACTAACATCATCGACAGCTTTTTTCTCAAAAGGAGTTCCTTTGCCGTAAATAAAATTAAGATTTTCTACTCTTAATATTTCGCTCAATTTAGAACACCTCCCAAGACTTCCAAACATTCTGTTTCATTTAGTGGGAGCTGTGATATTTTTATCCCAAGTTTTTGCAAATTGTATGCAAGTTCGGTAACTTGCGGTACATCAAGTCTATGTCTTTTAAGTGAATCAACTTGTGCAAAAACCTCTTTTGGTGAACCGTGTGTTAATATTTTGCCTTTATCCATAACAATAACTCTATCAGCATTTACTGCTTCATCCATATAATGAGTTATTAGAATAATTGTAATATTTTGCTCTTTGTTAAGTCTATGTATAGTATCTAAAACTTCCTGCCTGCCACGAGGGTCCAACATAGCAGTCGGTTCATCTAATACAATACAGTCTGGTTGCATAGCAAGTATTCCTGCGATAGCGACTCTCTGCTTTTGTCCTCCACTTAATTTATGTGGTGCGTGCAGGCGGTAATCATACATATTTACAGCTTTTAGGGCATTATCTACCCTTATACGAATTTCTGATGGTTCCATGCCCAAATTCTCCGGACCAAAGGCAACATCTTCTTCAACAATACTTGCTACAAGCTGGTTATCGGGATTTTGCAACACTAAACCTACTTTTTTGCGTATTTCAAAACATTTTTCTTCGTTTGAGGTATCTAAGCCATCGACAATAACTCTGCCCTGCTTTGGTAATAACAAGGCATTAAAGTGCTTTGCCATAGTTGATTTACCGCAACCATTATGCCCAAGTAATGCAATAAATTCACCCTTTTGTATAGAAAGAGTTACATTGTCTAAAACTTTTGTTTTGATGTCATTATTAGAATTTTCTTCATTTTCATAATAAAAAGAAACATTCTGTACATTAATAAATTTATCCATTATCAAATTCCTTTGTATAGTATCGCCCTTGTTAAAGGTGCGGTCTTACATAAAAATATTGTAAATAATTGTTATTTATGCCAAATTGCAGTTGAACCGCAAGGTAGCACAAAGCCACTTTGAGTTACCTTTAAACCTATTTCATCAGATGTTATTTTACCGCCACGGCGTTTCTGTAAAATAACACCAAGTAAGTACTCCATAACTGATGGTGAAAGTCCTGTTGTATAGGAATTAAGTATAAAGAAGTTTGCGTCATCTGACAGTATCGAATTGCACATTGTAACAAGATTAAATAATTGCTCCTCTAACTTCCAAATTTCACCGTTTGGACCCCTGCCATAAGATGGTGGGTCCATAATAATTCCATCATATTTATTGCCCCTGCGTTGTTCACGGGCAACAAACTTAATGCAATCATCTACAAGCCACCTAACAGGTTTATCGGCAAGACCACTCAAATTTGCATTTTCTCTTGCCCACTGTACCATACCCTTTGAAGCGTCAACGTGGCAAACTTTTGCACCTGCCGACATACATGCAAGAGTTGCACAGCCTGTATATCCAAATAAATTTAGTATATTTAATTGTTTATTATTAGCTTTTTCTTTTTTTATTATATCGGTTACAAAGTCCCAATTAGTTGCTTGTTCTGGGAATATTCCCGTGTGTTTAAACCCCATTGGTTTTATATTAAATACTAAATCTTTATAATTAATTTGCCACTGAGCAGGAATTTCTTTGTATTTCTCCCACGCTCCACCACCGCTATTAGAGCGGTGATAACGAGCGTGAGCCTGAGTCCAAAGTTGATTTTTGCGTGGTGTTTCCCAAATAATTTGCGGATCTGGTCGAATAAGTATAATGTTGCCCCACCGTTCTAATCTCTCGCCGTTAGAGGCATCTATAAGTTCATAATCTTTCCAGTTATCTGCAATTCTCATTTATATCTTTCCTTTTAATTAAGACAATTTATTTTTAATAAAATCTGCTGTTTCATGGGCGAGCGAAGTGATAAATTCTATGTCCTTGCCCTCTATCATTACACGAATAAGCGGTTCTGTACCCGATGTACGGACAATTATCCTACCTTCATCGCCTAATATCTCTGTAACTCTTTTGATTTCTGCCTTGATTTCTTTATCTGTATAGAAACGGGTTTTGCCCTCGTGCGATACTTTAACATTTACAAGCACCTGTGGATAACGCTCCATAATACTCGCAAGTTCGGATAACTTTTTATTGCTGCGGGCTATAACGCTCAAAAGTTGTATACCTGTAAGTTGACCATCACCTGTTGTTATATTATCAAGGTATATTATGTGTCCTGATTGCTCACCACCAATATTATAACCATCAAGTAACATTGTTTCAAGCACATATCTGTCACCGACTTTGGTAGAAATAAAGTTAATATTGTTATCCTTGCAAAATTTGATAAAGCCCATATTACTCATAATTGTACCAACGACAGTATTATTTTTGAGTTTACCCCTGCTTAGCATATCTTTGGCACAAATAGCAAGTATAAAATCACCATCAACAATATTACCTTTTTCATCAACGGCAAGGCATCTATCAGAATCACCGTCAAATGCCAAACCGCAGTCAAGGTTATTTTCTACAACATACTTGCGTAGATTATCAATATTAGTAGAACCACAGTTATCGTTTATATTTTTTCCGTCCGGTTTATCAGACAATATATGGCAGGTTGCACCGAGTGACTCATATATAAGCCTTGCGGTGTGTGATGCTGAACCATTAGCACAATCAAGAGCAATATTCATACCGTCAAATCTATTCTCGGTAGTTGAAATTACAAAATTAACATAATCATTGAGTGCTGTTTCGGATATATCACTGACCGTACCAACAATATGGTTAGCAGGTTTATCGTATGCCCTAACTTTATCAATTATTATTGCTTCTATCTCTTCTTCGAGGTCATCAGGCAATTTGAAACCATCTTCGTTAAAAATCTTTATTCCATTAAATTCAAACGGATTATGTGATGCAGAAATCATAATACCTGCATCTGCATTGTATTTTGAGATTAAATAAGCAACAGCCGGTGTTGGTATTTGACCCAAAAGTTTAACATTAACTCCAACACTGCAAAGTCCTGCAATCAAAGCACCCTCAATCATATTGCCTGATATACGGGTATCCCTGCCAATAAGCACAGTAGGGTGCTGTACATCTTTGCCTATGATAACCATAGCCGCCGCTTTACCAATATCCATAGCGAGTTCCGTTGTTAAGTCGATATTCGCTACGCCTCTAACGCCGTCTGTACCAAATAATCTGCCCATAATAAAACCTCCAAAAAATAAACTTTACTATATAGTATAAACATAATATTTTAAAATATTAAATCAATTAAATAAAGTTCCTTGTTCTTTTGATGTTTCTCCAAATTCTATACCTATATGTTTGTATGCTTTGGCAGTAACACATCTGCCCCTCGGGGTTCTATTTATAAATCCTATCTGCATAAGGTAAGGCTCACAGACATCTTCAATAGTTACTGACTCCTCACCTATGGCAGCAGCCAATGTTTCAAGTCCAACAGGCCCGCCTTTGTAATATTTAATCATAGCCTCTAACATACGCCTATCGTTACTATCCAAACCTATCTCATCTATGCCTAATCTTTCAAGTGCTATTTGTGCAGTCTGTTTAGTAATAATACCGTTGCTCATAATTTGTGCAAAATCTCGGACACGCTTGAGCAATCTGTTAGCAATACGAGGTGTTCCACGGGAACGGGAGGCTATCTCTATTGCACCATCTTCCTCTATATTTATGCCCAAAATACCAGCACTACGGGTTATTATAGCAGCTAATTCCTGTGTAGTATATAATTCTAATCTTAACACTACACCAAACCTATCACGCAACGGTGCTGTTAATTGACCTGCACGGGTTGTCGCACCTACAAGCGTAAAATGCGGTAGCGGTAAATGATAAGATGTAGCCATCTGTCCCTTGCCTGTGATTATATCTAATGCAAAGTCCTCCATAGCAGGGTATAATATTTCCTCGACATTTCTACTTAATCTATGTATTTCATCAATAAACAGTACATCACCTGAATTAAGATTTGTCAATATTGATGCTAAATCTCCTGGCTTTTCGATAGCAGGTCCTGAGGTTATCCTAAATGAAACTCCAAGTTCATTTGCTATTATCTGTGATAATGTCGTTTTACCCAATCCTGGTGGACCGTACAAGAGTACATGGTCTAAACTCTCGCCACGCTGTTTGGCTGCCTCAATAAAAATTTTAAGATTTTCTTTGACAGTTTCTTGACCGATATACTCATCAAGTGTTTTTGGCCTGATTGAATTATCAGATTCTATTTTATCCGATGGAATTTCTGCCGAATCAACTATTCTGTTTTCAAAATCAAAATCATCTGTAAATTCTATGCTCATATCTTACTACCCATCTTCTTGAGAGTTTCCCCTATTAGCCTTTCAACTGGCATAGAAGAATCAAGTGTATATAAAATTGGTGATACATCAGATGATGAATATCCCAAAACCATCAATGCCTCAATAGCCTTTGAATAATTGCCTGTATTAACGATTATTTGTTGATTATGGTTATTAGTAGTGTTATCACTATCCGATATCTTCGCTATTTTATCTTTTAATTCTAAAATTATTCGCTGGGCAATCTTGTTGCCAACACCGTTTGCTTTGCTAATCATTTTAGCATCTGATGAAGCAACTGCAATAGCAACTTGTTCCGGCGAGAGAATTGATAGTATAGATAAACCCGCTTTTGGTCCTACACCATTAACAGAAATAAGCATTTTGAAGGTAGATAACTCTGTTAATGTAGAAAACCCATAAAGTTCTATTGCGTCCTCTCTAACATTCATATATGTATACAAGGTGTTTTCAGAATCAAGTTTAATATCACGCTGAGTATTAAGTGTAGTTTGGCATCTGTAACCAACACCACCACATTCTATAACGGCGATACCGCTCTCTATATGTATTAGTTTACCTCTTAAAGAATAATACATCTATATAATTCCTCGCTTAACCATATTTATTCTTGTGTTACTACCTACCGAATTTATATGACAAACCGCTATTGCCAGAGCGTCAGCGGTATCATCTGGTTTGGGTACTTCTGCAAGTTTTAATAATCGCCTTGTCATATCCATAATTTGTGATTTTTTCGCTCTGCCATATCCTGTAACGGCAGTTTTGACCTGTAACGGTGTGTATTCAAATATTGGTATTTTAAATTTTTGTGCTGCAAGCAAAATTACACCACGTGCCTCAGCGACCATAATAGCAGTCTTTTGATTATTCTGGAAGTATAGTTTCTCTATGGCTAATGCGTCAGGTTTATATTTGTTAATAATAACTACTGTCTCGTTATATATTGTTTCAAGCCTTGAATTAAAGTCTGTATCCGAATTGGTAGTTATAGCACCAAATCCAATAGGTGAATAATCGTTATTATTTATTACCCTTACCGCACCAAAGCCAATAATAGCATAACCTGGGTCTATTCCGAGTACAACCATAAATACTCCTTAATACATAATAATCTTATTGTATTATAGCATAATAGTGCTATTTTATCAAGACTTTTCGAAATATATTTTATATCCTTTTTGTTATATAAATATAAAAAATTTTAAATTATTTTTTTATAAATTTTTAAAGGAATTTAAAATTTAATGTAAAAGATATTGTTAATTTTTAGAATTTATGATATACTATCAATAGTATTAAAATAACCACTAATTTTAGGAGGACTTGATATGAATATAGAAAAAACATTCAATATTTGGCTTGAAAAAGCAGTCGATGATATTGATATTTTAAACGAGCTTAAAAATATATCCGATAACGATAATGAGATTTACGAAAGATTCTATAAATCTTTGGAGTTTGGCACAGCCGGTTTGCGTGGCATAATTGGTGCCGGTACAAATCGAATGAATATTTATACTGTAAGAGTGGCTACACAAGGTCTTGCAAATTATATAAACAAAAAGTTTGGCGACAATTGTGCAATCGCCATATCTCACGATAGCCGTATTAAAGCTGATTTATTTATGATTGAGTCTGCAAGGGTGCTTGCTGCAAATGGCATTAAAGTTTATATTACAAGCGAATTACAGCCAACACCGGTGCTTAGTTTCCTTGTAAGGCACTTTAATTGTCAAGCCGGTATTATGATTACCGCAAGTCACAATCCTGCTGTCTACAATGGTTACAAAGTTTACGGCGAAGATGGTTGCCAACTTACAGATGTTGGTGCTAACCTTGTATACGATGAGATTAGTAAACTTGATATATTTGACGATGTTAAACTTATTGACTTTGACTCCGCAATTAAAGGCGGTAAGATTGTATATGTAGAAAATAGCGTTTACGATAAATACCTTGCAAATGTTAAAGCTCAACAGGTAAATGATGGCATTTGTAAAGATGTTGATATTAAGGTAGTTTACACTCCTTTAAACGGTACCGGTAACAAACTTGTCCGCAGGGTACTAAATGATATTGGTGTAAAAGAAACTGTTATTGTTAAAGAGCAGGAACTGCCTGACGGTAATTTTACTACCTGTCCTTACCCTAACCCAGAACTTAAAGAGGCTATGCAAAGAGGGCTTGAATTATGTGATATAGAGAAGCCTGATGTATTGCTCGCAACCGACCCTGATGCAGATAGAGTTGGTATTGCTGTTCCTGACTACGATGGTAGTTACCGCTTACTTACAGGTAACGAAGTAGGCATTATGCTTACAGATTATATTTTAAAATCTCGTAAAACTAACGGAACTTTGCCACAAAATCCTGTAATTGTAAAAACTATTGTTACAAGTATTTTGATTGATAGAATTTGCCAAAAGTATAATTGCGAACTTAAAAATGTTCTGACAGGATTTAAGTATATCGGTGAAGTAATACTTAACCTCGAAAAAGATAATCAAACGGATAGGTTTATATTTGGCTTTGAGGAGAGTTCAGGTTACCTTGCAGGTACTTATGTACGGGACAAAGATGCTGTTGTTGCATCTATGCTTATATGTGAGATGACCGCTTATTACAAAAAGCAGGGCAAAAAACTCTCCGAAGTTATTGATGGTATTTACAATGAATATGGTTATTACTTAAATACAACACTTAATTTTAGCTTTAACGGTGCTGCGGGTATGCAAAAAATGGTGGATATTATGTCTAACCTTCGTGCTAATATGCCGACAACAATAGCTAATTTTAAAGTTGTTAAATTATGTGATTATCAAGAAAGTAAAGAAATTGATATTGCAGAAAATACAGAGAATACTATTAACTTGCCTAAGTCAAATGTGCTTGCATATCACCTTGAAGGTGGTAATGCCTGCATTGTAAGACCAAGTGGTACAGAACCAAAAATTAAAATTTATATCACTGCTGTTGGTAAAGACAAATCACAAGCTACCGAGATTACAAATAATCTCGCAGAAGATATGAAAAAATATTTAGATTAATATTTTAATTAACTAAAATAATACTGAACTCCAAGTTTTATTTGATATAATAAAACTTGGAGTTTTTTGCATTTGTATTTTAATCGTGGTGTTTTACAAAAACAAAATTTATGAGATAACCTGTTTATGACACTTTTTTTATATACAAAGTGGGATAATATTTTTGGTGATTAATTATGACAGTTTATATAGATGTACTTATATGTGTTAATATATTTATAAACTTCTTTTTATTAATTTGCTTAAAAAAATTTATGAGTATAAATGTTAAGTTACAAAGAATTATAATATCCGCTGTTATATCAAGTTTGTTGTCACTAATTATTTTTTTGCCCGAACCGACATTAATCTTAAATATATTAATAAAGATACTATCCGCTTGTTTAGTGATTTTAGTAGCGTTTAAATTTGTAAACTTTAAAATATTTATGCAGAGAATTTGTGCGTTTATACTTATAAACATAAGTTTTTGTGGACTTATGATGTTGTTCTATCAACTTTTTAAACCTAACAAAATGATAATTTACAATGATATAGTATACTTTGATATTTCTCCTGTATTTTTGATAGTTGCTACTTTGGTATGCTATTTTGTCATGCAATTTATTCAAAGGTTAACAGGCCGTAGTGAGGTCAAGAGTACCCTTGTTAATGTAAGTTTTGCTATCCAGAATAAAATTTACTCTTGTGTCGGTAAAATAGATACAGGTTGTACCCTTAAAGAGCCGTTTTCATCTGCCCCTGTAATTGTTGTAGATAGAAAAATTTTAGGGGATAATTTTATAATAGATGATAAAAACATAAGAATTATACCGTTTGATACAATAAACGGCAAGGGTATACTAAAATCTTTTGCCCCTGAATGGGTGTCTATTAATTGTAATAAAATTGAAAAAATGATTTACATAGCGATAAGCGAAAATAAATTTAACAGCAATTTTGAGGCTTTGTTAAATATGGAGGTATTACAATGATTTTTCAAAGAATATTTTTAAAATTAAGGGATTTGTTTACATTTAACACAAGTTGCCATTATATAAACGGTAGTGAAACCTTGCCTCCGCCTTTATCAGCAAAAGATGAGAGAACAATAATTGAGAAAATTTCATTGGGAGATGAATCAGCCAGAGAACCGCTAATAGTGCATAATTTACGACTTGTAGTATATATAGCGAAAAAGTTTGAATCTTCTAATGTTTATATAGAGGACCTGATATCTATAGGAACTATTGGACTTATTAAGGCGGTAAATACATTTTCGCCAGAAAAAAATATAAAACTTGCTACTTATGCTTCGAGGTGCATAGAAAACGAAATACTTATGCATTTGCGAAAAATAGCACAACAAAAAAATGAAATGTCAATAGATGAACCCCTTAATACAGATTGGGACGGTAACGAACTATTATTGTGCGATATTTTAGGTAGTGACCCCGATGTAGTTAATAAAGATATGGAACAGCAAATAGAATGTGATTTATTACTAAATGCAGTATCACATTTATCAAAAAGAGAATCAGTAATAATGGAACTTAGATTTGGTTTAAACGGAAAAGGCGAACATACACAAAAACAAGTAGCCGATATGTTAGGCATATCACAATCGTACATATCCAGATTAGAGAAAAAAATCTTGTGCCGATTAAAAAAAGAATTGGAAACAGTCGATTAAAATTTGCATTAAAAAAGCCCATACGGAATTTTCCGTATGGGCGAAATTCTTATATTAATGTTTACCTCTGTATGAGTTATTCTTGTTACCGGAATAATTATCACCATAGTCATCGGCCGGTTTTACATTACTGCGTTGGCGTACAGGTATTTTTTTTACATACTCTATCTTTTGGGTAAGTACAATTACCGCTAACAGGCTACAAGTCGCACAGACAACTAACGCAATGCCTAAAACTATTATCCAAGTACCGTTGTTTTGCTTATCATCGTTATCTTTTATAAAGGAGAAATCATCACCGTTATCATCAATAATATCCCCACCGTTATCTTCTTTAAGTTCAAGTTCAAGACCAATTTGCTCCCAATCGTTATCAGTCAATGTATTTGTATCTACATCACCTGTAACATCAATTGTTTCTATTTCATCACTTGAAACATAATCTTCTGGTTCCTCGATAGGTTCTGTTTCTGATATAGGTTGGGTTTCATCTTCTTCAGCAGGGTCATCACCAAACTCGTCAGTTGTAGGGTCTGTCTCGTTTGACCACTCGCCTTCTTCGCTTTCATCGGTGTTACCAGATGACTCCGAAATCTGCTCCATAGATTCTTGTTCAGATGACAATTCTTCTGGTTCAAATTCGGACATTGATGTTTCGGAACGTGTATTTTCGCTTGTTTCAGTCGCCAAAGTTGAAAAACTGAAAAAAACTATACATAGAATAATTGATAATATAGAAATAATCTTTTTGTTTTTTAACATATCATTTCTCCCCTAATAAACCTAAAATAACTTATCCCATATAATATTAACATATTATTCAAATAAATTCAACCTATATTTCTAATATTTTTCAAAAATTTTTTATAAATAAAATACTGCAATATACATTAAATATTTTATAGAAAATATCATATTGCAGTAAATAATAGGTTATATTTTTGTAAGTTTGGCGTAGTTAGCCATAAGCGTTTTTGTCCCGACTTTATCAAAAGCAATTTCAAGCATAACATCATTACCCATACGCTCACAACAAATAATCATACCATTACCGAATATATTGTGCTTAACCATATCACCAGCCATATAATTGGTAGTTTGCTTTGGTTGATTTAAGTTGTTTGATTGTGAACCTTTGTTACTGATAAAAGCACTTGTTTGCTTTGCAAAGTTATTTGTGCCAGCGTTTGTTGTACCCTGATAAAAGTCACTGACTTCTACCTTTTTGTTTTCTGCACCTGTATGCTCTAACAAATCTTTTGGAATTTCTAAGGCGAACCTCGACGGCCTGTTAGATGTTGTTGAACCTTGAAACATTCTCATTCTTGTTTTAGTAATGTACAATTTGCTTTTTGCCCTTGTTATGCCTACATAAGCAAGTCTGCGTTCTTCGTTAATTTCCTCTGGATATAGACTTGAATTTAATGAAGGAAAAATTCCCTCCTCCATTCCTGCAATAAAGACAACAGGAAATTCAAGTCCCTTAGAACTATGTAATGTCATAAGTACAGTAGAATCAGACTCTGTATCGTAATTGTCCAAATCGGTCTGTAAAGATATATCCTCTAAGAAGTTTGAAAGTTCCGCCTCGTCACCGTAATCTTCTTCAAAATTTATGATATTTGATGCTAATTCCTCAATGTTTTCAATTCTTATATCAGCATTATCTTTCTCTGAACGAAGCATTGACTTGTAGTTAGTACTTTCAAGCAACATTCTATAAATCTCGACTAACGAATAATCTCCGCTTTCGTTTGCTAATATTAAATCGTTTATTAGCTTTACAAAGTCTTTGAGTTTAGAAGCGGCCCTCGATAATTCAGGATAATCTTCGGCATGTGAGATAACAGTATATATACTCTCGCCTATACCACGTGCAATTTCGGCGGCTTTGTTTACAGTTGTTTCACCGATTGCCCTCTTAGGTTTATTAATAATTCTGGTAAGCCGTACATTGTCATGCGGGTTGTTTATGACTTGCAGATAAGCAGTCATATCCTTGATTTCTTCATAATCATAAAAACGATGACCGCCTATAATTCTATGTGGTATACCACTCCTTGAAAAAGCATACTCTATTGCGTTTGATTGTGCGTTCATTCTATATAGAACCGCAAAATCAGAAAATTTCCTGCCATTTGCTACACCTTTTAGGATAGTGTCAGCTATATATTTAGCCTCATCTCTCTCATCGTAAGCGGTATGAAAAGTGATTTTATCCCCTGTATCATTTTCTGTCCAGAGTGTTTTGCCTTTACGGGTAGTATTGTTGGCAATTACACCATTGGCTGCGTTTAATATATTTTTTGTACTACGGTAATTTTGTTCGAGCTTGATGACTTTTGCACCCTTGAATGTTTTTTCAAAGTTAAGGATATTCTCGATAGTAGCACCTCTAAATTTGTATATACTTTGGTCATCATCACCGACAACACAAATGTTATTATATTTTTTGGCTAACATACTTACAAATTTATATTGTATGTTGTTGGTATCCTGATACTCGTCAACCATTATATATCTGAATTTATTCTGGTAGTATTCTAATACATCAGGTGCTGTCTCAAAGAGTTTAACTGTATTGCACAGCATATCATCAAAATCCATAGCATCACTATTTTTTAAACGGTCTTGATATTGTTTGTATGCCTTTGCAATAGACACCTTTCGATTATCGTAACCCGCATCGGTAAGATATTGCTCAGGTGAGGTCATTGTATCCTTTGCCTTAGATATTTCACTCAAAACAGAACGATGCGGAAGGAACTTTTCATCAATATTAAGGTTTTTTAAAATTTCTTTCATTAATTTACGGCTATCTTGGGTATCATAGACTGTAAAATGATTAGAATAACCTATTCTATCACCATATTGTCTTAATATCCTTGCACATGTTGAGTGAAATGTTGCTGCCCAGACATCGCCACTGCCCTCACCTACCGAGTCGCATATCCTATTTTTTAATTCAGCAGCCGCTTTATTTGTAAATGTAATAGCAAGTATTTGCCACGGCATACAGAGTCTAAGTTTTAGTATATAAGAAATGCGATTTACAAGTACAGTAGTTTTGCCCGAACCTGCCCCTGCTAAAATAAGCAGAGGTCCTTCGGTACAAAACACAGCCTCTTGTTGAGATTTGTTCATTTTACTATACTCTTGTTTAATTAAATCTATATCCATTACATACTCCATTTACTGTAAAATTTATTTAATTGCCTCTTTGAGTGCCTGTGCAAGTTGGTCGGGACAAGATGTATTTCTTTTGTTACAACTTATACCCGAGAGTTTTTGTATAGCTTCATTTACATCCATACCCTCAACAAGTTTTGAAATACCTTGCAAATTACCGTTACAACCGCCTGTAAAACTTACAGATTTGATTTTGTTATCTTCTAATTCAATATCAATTTTGCGTGAGCAAACGCCCTTTGGTATATAAGAAAAAATCATATTATTTACTATCCTTCTTCATATTATAATTCATTTTATTCGAGTTCAAATGCACCTGTATATAATTGATAATAACTGCCCTTTTGTGCCAACAAATCTTCGTGTGAGCCTCTTTCGATAATCTTGCCATGATCAAGTACTATAATAACATCGGAATTTTTTACAGTAGATAATCTATGTGCAATTACAAATACCGTTCTGCCCTTCATAAGTGCATCCATACCACGCTGGACAATAGCCTCTGTCCTTGTATCTATTGATGAAGTTGCTTCATCAAGTATCATAACAGGTGGGTCAGCAACCGCAGCACGAGCAATAGATATAAGTTGTCTTTGACCTTGTGAAAGGTTAGCACCGTTACCGGTTAGCATAGTATTATATCCATCAGGTAAACGAATGATAGTCTCGTGAACTCCTAAGAATTTAGCAGCATCTATACACTCTTTGTCGGTTGCATCAAGTTTACCGTATCTAATGTTATCCATTACTGTACCGGTAAATAAATTTGTATCCTGCAAAACCATACCGAGTGAACGCCTTAAATCATTTTTGTTAATTTTGTTTATATTTATTCCGTCATATCTGATTTTGCCATCGGCAATATCATAAAATCTGTTTATAAGGTTGGTTATTGTAGTTTTGCCTGCACCTGTTGAACCTACAAATGCGACCTTTTGACCTGGTTTTGCATACAATGATACATTTTGTAATACAGGCTTACCCTTATCATATTCAAAATCAACATCAAACATACGGACATCACCCATAAGTCTTGTGTACGAAACCGTACCGTCAGCTTGGTGAGGATGCTTCCATGCCCAAATATGAGTACGCTCCTCACATTCTACAAGCTCGCCATCTACTTCTTTTGCATTGACAAGTGTAACATAACCCTCATCAAATTCTACTTCTTCATCAAGAAGTGAGAATATCCTCTCTGTACCTGCAAGTCCCATAACAACAGCGTTAATCTGGTGAGAAACCTGACCAATATTACCTGCAAATTGTTTGGTCATATTTAAAAATGGTACGAGTATACTAATGCCAAAAGCAAGACCAGATATACTGATATTTTTTACATTTGAAATAAGCAAAACACCACCGCAAATTGCAACTACAACATACAGTACATTACCTAAATTATTAAGCACAGGTCCGAGAATATTTGCATATTTGTTTGCTTTTTCTGAATGTCTGAAAAGTTCATCGTTATATCTATCAAAGTCCTTTTTACTTTCTTCTTCATGACAAAAAACTTTTACAACTTTTTGTCCGTTCATAATTTCTTCTATAAATCCCTCAGTGTAACCTATTTGTATCTGTTGTTTTAAGAAGTATTTTGCGGAACCACCGCCAACCTTCTTGGTAATATATAGCATTATAATTATACCCGCAATTACAATCATTGTAAGCAACATAGAGTAATACATCATAATGCAAAATACACTTACAACAGTTATCAAGGTTACAAGCAAACTCGGGAAACTCTGGCTAATCATTTGCCTAAGTGAGTCAATATCATTTGTATAATAACTCATAATATCACCGTGATTGGTAGTATCAAAATATTTTATAGGCAACCTTTGCATGTGATTAAACATTTTTTCACGCATTTTTTTGAGTGTGCTTTGTGTAATTATTGCAATAAGCTGATTATAAATTGCATTTGCTGTGATAGATACGATATATAAAATTACAAGTATAATAACTAACCTTAATATTTGACCGCCAACCACAGCCCAGTCACCCTTTAAATAGTTTTCCTCAACTAATGCAATAACATTCTGCATAAATATGGCAGGAATAGATGACATTATGGCATTAAATATAATACAGCCTATTGTTAGAGGCATCATAACAGGGTGAAATTCGAACATTGTTTTTATAAGTCTTGGTATTGTACCTTTTTTTATCTTATTATTTTTATTCATTTTCAACACCTGCCTTATTTTGAGATATATAAATATCTCGGTAAATCTCATTATTTGCTAAAAGTTCCTTATGTGAACCGATAGCGTTTATCCTGCCACCTTCCATAACAATAATTCTGTCTGCATCTTCTACAGAAGCAGTTCTTTGGGCTATAATAATCTTGGTTGTTTCAGGTATATAGGTTCTAAGTGCATTTCTAATCTTTGCATCAGTTTTAGTATCGACAGCACTTGTCGAGTCATCAAGAATAATAATCTTCGGTTTACTGATTAAGGCTCTTGCAATACAAAGCCTTTGTTTTTGACCGCCGGATACATTAGCACCGCCCTGCTCAATATGTGTATCATATTTGTCCGGAAATCTATCAATAAACTCATCTGCACAAGCAAGTTTGCATGCCATACTGATTTCTTCATCAGTTGCATCTTTTTTACCCCAACATATATTCTCCCTGATAGAGCCAGAGAATAAAATATTTTTCTGCAATACAACTGCAACCTGCTCCCTTAATGACTTCATATCATAGTCTCTTACATTAATGCCACCTACTTCTACTGCACCTTCTGTGGTATCATACAACCGTGAAATAAGTTGTATAAGTG
Organism: uncultured Eubacteriales bacterium; assembly: GCA_964653925.1. Taxonomy (GTDB): domain Bacteria; phylum Bacillota; class Clostridia; order Oscillospirales; family Acutalibacteraceae; genus CAZXCG01. The sequence goes on from CAZZHP010000001.1 coordinate 75,280, forward strand.
AGGACTTAGAAGAACCCGTAGCACCAATAATACCAATGGTTTCACCTGATTTTATATCAAGGTTTATATCGGAAAGGGCGTTATATTCGCTATTATTTGAATATTTAAAGTTAACATTTTTAAATGATATAGAACCGTCAGCAACATCATATACAGGATTTGCAGGGTTAGATAATGTGCTTTTCTCATCAAGTATCTCAACTATACGCCTTGCAGATTCGGCTGACATAGTTATCATAACAAAAACAAAGGAAAACATCATTAAACTATTTAATATCATAAAACTGTATGTAAGCAATGCGGAAAATTGTCCTACATCAAGGTCTAAACCTTTGGTGGAGATAATAGTATACGAACCAAAAGAAAGCACAAAAATCATTACTATGTTTAAACATAATTGCATAATCGGGCTATTAAGTGCTAATATGCGTTCAGCTTTGGTAAAATCTTTACACACATTATCGGCAACATTGTCAAATTTTTGTTGTTCAAATTCCTCACGAACAAAAGATTTTACAACACGCATTCCCTTGACATTTTCCTGAATTGAGGCATTGAGGTTATCGTATTTAATAAAAACACTTTTAAATATAGGCACAGCATTTTTGGCAATCATAATAACACCAAACGCAAGAATAGGCACAACAACTACAAATATGCTTGCCATCTTGTTGCCACCCATAATAAACGCCATAACAATAGCAAATACAAACATAAACGGTGAACGGACAAAAACACGAATAATCATCATATATGAGTCTTTGACATTTGTTATGTCGGTAGTCATACGGGTAACAAGTGACGAGGTGGAAAATTTGTCTATATTTTCAAACGAAAAATTTTGAATGTTATAGAACATATCTTTCCTTAAATTTCTGGCAAAACCGCAAGAAGCAGTTGCACAGGTTATACCGGCAATAAGACCAAAGGTGAGCGATAATATTGCCAATAACAAAAGTATACTGCCGTATTTTATTATAACATCAATACCGCAGTTAGCTTTAATTTGATTTACAAGTTCGGCTGTTATAAAAGGTATTATACACTCAATAACTACTTCAAAAAATACAAGTATAGGAGTAATTATAGAGGTCTTTTTGTACTCTCTTATACAACCAGCAAGTTTTTTAATCATTATTATAATATCCTTCCTTTCTAATAATAATGTTATATAATGTATTACTATAAAACCTATACATAATTATTATAACATAAATTCTTTTATTTTTCAATTATTGGGGACATCTTTTTAAAATTTCATAAAAAAATAAATTAAATGACTAAATAAGTTTGAAAAAATTAGTAATTTTTTAGAATTTTTCTAAAAAATGTAGAAAAGTAGAAAAATTATATTGATTATCTTGCAAATTTATACTATAATATATAAGTGTAAGTAGTACATATATGTTTTTTTGTTAATAAATGGAGGATTTAAAAAATGACAAAGACAGAATTGATTTACGAAGGCAAGGCTAAAAAAGTATTCGCAACCGAAAATGCAGATTATTGCATTGTATCTTACAAAGATGATGCAACAGCTTTTAATGGTCTTAAAAAGGGTAGCATTGTAGGCAAAGGTATTGTGAACAACAGAATGAGTAACTTTATGTTCCAAAAGCTTGAACAAGCAGGTGTCAAGACTCATTTTGTCGAAGAAATAAACGACAGAGATACCATTGTTAAGAAAGTTGAGATAGTTCCTCTTGAAGTTATCGTAAGAAACAAAGCTGCCGGTAGTCTATCTAAAAGACTTGGCTTGCCTGAGGGTACCCCAATGAAAACCACAGTACTTGAATTCTGCTACAAAAATGATGATTTAGGCGACCCTATTGTTAACGAATATCACATTCTTGCTGCTGAACTTGCTACAAAAGAAGAAGTTGATATTATTGCCGATATGGCTTTAAAAGTAAATGACTTTATGATAAATTTCTTCAAAGAATGTAATGTTGACCTTATCGACTTTAAACTTGAATTTGGCAGATTTAACGGCGAAATTCTCCTTGCAGATGAGATTTCACCAGATACTTGCCGTTTCTGGGATATAACAACAGGCGAAAAACTTGACAAAGACCGTTTCCGTAGAGATATGGGCGGAGTTGAAGAAGCATACGCTGAAATGATGAGAAGAATTGGACTTTAATTTTTATAAATAAGCGGCTCTGTTTACACACTGCCGCTTATCTTAATTATTAAGTTAAGAAAGTGAAGGTTAATAAATGATAAAAGATACATACGAATCACCGTTATCTGCCCGTTATGCTGATAAAGAAATGAAATATCTTTTCTCTCCGGATATGAAATTCCGTACTTGGAGAAAACTTTGGATAGCTTTAGCTGAATCTGAAATGGAGTTAGGCCTCCCTATTACACAAGAACAGATAGCTGAACTTAAAGCTAATGCAAACAACATCAATTATGAGGTTGCACAAGAGCGAGAAAAATTAGTTAGGCACGATGTAATGTCCCATGTTTACGCTTATGGTGTTCAATGCCCAAAAGCGAAGGGTATTATACATTTAGGTGCTACATCTTGTTATGTAGGCGATAATACAGATATAATTATAATGACCGAAGCATTAAAGATTATCAGAGATAAGCTTGTGCTTGTTATTCGTGAACTTTCTGCTTTTGCCGATAAATACAAGGCTCTGCCTACTCTTGCGTTTACACATTTTCAGCCTGCTCAACCTACAACCGTCGGTAAAAGGGCTACACTTTGGATACAGGAATTGATGATGGACCTTGAAGATATTGAATACCAGCTTTCAAAGGCTAAATTGCTTGGCTCAAAGGGTACAACCGGCACACAGGCAAGCTTCCTTGACTTGTTTGACAATGACCACGAAAAAGTTAAAGAATTGGACAGAAGAATTGCTCGCAAGATGGGTTATAATGGCTGTTTTGCTGTTTCAGGACAAACATATTCCCGCAAACTTGATACACAAATTTTGAATGTACTAAGTTCAATAGCACAAAGTGCAGCTAAATTTTCAAACGATATTAGACTTTTGCAACATCTCAAGGAGATCGAAGAACCGTTTGAGAAAAACCAAATAGGCTCATCTGCTATGGCATACAAGAGAAATCCTATGCGGAGCGAGAGAATCGGTTCATTAGCAAGATATGTTATGGTTGATGTTTTGAATGCTTCCTTTACAACTGCAACACAATGGTTTGAAAGGACGCTTGATGACAGTGCCAACAAACGCATAAGTATTCCTGAAGCATTTCTCGCTACTGACGCTATACTTAATCTCTATGCTAATGTTGCCGACGGACTTGTTGTGTATGAAAAAGTAATTGAGCAGAGGCTAAAAAAAGAATTGCCTTTTATGGCAACCGAAAATATTATGATGGACGCAGTTAAGCGCGGCGGTGACAGACAAGTATTGCACGAGAAAATCAGAGAACACTCTATGGCTGCTTCGAAGGTTATAAAAGAAGACGGCGGTGAAAACGACCTCCTTCAAAGAATTGCAAGTGACCCTGAATTCGGTGTGACCCTTGAGGAATTGCATTCTATCCTTAAACCTGAAAAATATACAGGCAGAGCAAAAGAACAAACCGAGGAGTTTTTAAATGAGGTTGTATTCCCTACGATTGCAAAATATTCTGATAATAACACTGAAAAAGTAGAAATAAATGTCTAATTTAACTTATAAATTTATTTGTTAAATAATCTTATTATAAAGGGGAAAAATTTAATGGTAAAAGCTATTGTTGGTGCTAACTGGGGCGATGAAGGTAAAGGTAAATTAACCGATGTGCTTGCACAAGAAAGTGATATTGTTGTTCGTTTTCAGGGTGGTAGTAATGCTGGCCACACTATCGTAAATAACTATGGCAAATTTGCACTACACCAACTTCCTTCCGGCGTATTTCATAGCCATATTACAAATATAATCGGCAACGGTGTCGCATTTAGCGTTGAAAATTTCATCAAGGAAATGACAGAACTCGAAAACAGAGGCGTTCCAAAGCCAAATATTCTTATCTCTGATAGAGCACAAATTGTTATGCCTTATCATATTGCCTTTGATTGTTACGAGGAAGAAAGACTTGGCAAAAATTCCTTTGGTTCTACCAAAAGCGGTATTGCTCCATTCTATTCTGATAAATATTCTAAAATAGGTTTCCAGATTAATGAACTTTTTGATGATGAAGAATACTTGAAGGATAAAATCACCCGTACCCTCGAAATAAAAAATTCTATCCTTAAAAATGTATATAACAAACAAGAAATTTCTGCTGAGGAGATATTTGGTAAACTTATGGAGTATAAGGAATTTTTAGCCCCATATATCTCGGATACATTTACAGTATTACACGATGCTATTAAAGATGGCAAAAATATACTCCTTGAAGGTCAACTTGGCTCGCTAAAAGATGCCGACTTTGGTATTTATCCAATGGTTACATCTTCTAACACTATTGCAGGTTACGGTGCTGTCGGTGCAGGCGGTGTGCCTCCTTATGAAATTAAGGAAATTATTGCCGTTGTTAAGGCTTATTCAAGTGCCGTTGGTGCAGGTGAATTTGTAAGTGAAATCTTCGGTGAAGAGGCTGATGAGTTAAGACGCAGAGGCGGAGATGGTGGCGAATATGGTGCTACGACCGGCAGACCTCGCAGAATGGGTTGGCTTGACCTTGTTGCATCACGCTATGGCTGTCAAGTCCAAGGTGCTACAAATGTTGCATTTACTGTACTTGATGTTTTGGGCTATCTTGATAAAATTCCTGTTTGCGTTTCTTACGAACTCGATGGTGAAATTATAAATTACTTCCCTTCTACATCTAAACTCAAAAGGTGCAAACCGGTCCTTAAAATTATGGATGGCTGGAAATGTGATATTAGAGGAATTAAAAATTACGAAGATTTACCTGAAAACTGCAAGAAATACATAGAATTTGCAGAAGAACAAATCGGTATACATATTGGTATTATTTCTAACGGACCTTCAAGAGATGATATTATTTATAGATAATAAAGGAGAATTTTAATATGAACATTACTAACGAATCAATTTTAGTAATGGACTTTGGCGGTCAATATGCTCAACTTATTGCAAGAAGAGTGCGTGAACAAAATGTATTTTGCGAGATTAAAAATTATAAAATATCTGCCGAAGAAATCAAAGCTAAAAATTACAAAGGTATAATATTTACAGGTGGTCCTAATAGCGTATATGCAGACAATGCAATTATGTGTGACAAAAAAGTATTTGATTTAGGCATACCTGTGCTTGGTATCTGCTATGGTGCACAAATGATGGCACACATGCTCGGTGGTAAGGTTGTATCAAGTGAAATTAAAGAATACGGTAACACAAGTGTAAATTTTGACAATACCTCCACCCTATTCTCAGGCAACGACGCTAACAGTATTTGCTGGATGAGTCATACAGATTATATTGCACAAGCCCCAGAAGATTTCAAAATAACTGCGTATACAGCTAATTGCCCTGTTGCAGCTATGGAAAATGATGCAAGAAAACTTTACGCTATGCAATACCACCCAGAAGTTGAGCATAGTGTGCAAGGCAAACAAATGTTACATAACTTCCTCTATTCCGCTTGTGGTTGTAGCGGTGATTGGAAGATGTCATCATTTGTACAAGACACTATTGAAAAATTACGCAGAGAGATTGGCGACCGAAAGGTTGTTGTAGGTCTTTCGGGTGGTGTTGACAGTTCTGTTGCTGCATTACTTGTACATAAGGCTATTGGCAAAAATTTAACTTGCATTTTTGTTGATAACGGACTTTTACGCAAAAACGAAGGTGACGAAGTTGAGCAGGTATTCCGTAAACAATTTGATATGAACCTTATCCGTGCTAATGCACAAGAGCGTTTCTTGACTAAACTTGCAGGTGTTACTGACCCTGAAAAGAAAAGAAAGATTATCGGCGAAGAATTTGTAAGAGTATTTGAAGATGAATCTAAGAAGCTCGGCAAGGTTGAATTGCTTTGTCAAGGTACTATTTATCCTGATGTTGTTGAAAGCGGTGTTGGTCAATCTGCAACAATCAAGAGCCACCACAATGTAGGTGGTCTGCCAGAAAATGTTGGATTTGAGGGCATAGTAGAACCTCTCCGTGATTTGTTCAAGGACGAAGTTAGGCAAGCTGGCTTGGAACTTGGTATTCCTGAATTTTTGGTATGGCGTCAACCATTCCCTGGTCCGGGGCTTGCCGTTAGAGTTTTGGGTGAAATTACAGAGGATAAACTTGCTATACTTCGTGAAGCAGATGCAATATTTAGGGAAGAAATTGCATTGGCAGGTCTTAACAGAGATATAAATCAATATTTTGCTGTACTTACAAACTTGCGTTCAGTAGGTGTTATGGGCGATGGCAGAACTTATGATTATACTGTTGCCCTAAGAGCAGTTACGACATCTGACTTTATGACTGCCGATTGGGCAAGAATTCCTTATGATGTATTAGCAAAAACATCAAATAGAATTATAAATGAAGTTAAGCACATTAACAGAATTGTGTATGATATAACCTCCAAACCACCAGCAACTATCGAATGGGAGTAATCCACGATGCTTAAAAAAGCCTATAAATACAGGCTTTTTACCACTTCGAAACTCTATGTGGCAACAAAATGGCAACATTATTTGAATTATTGTAAAAGTAAAGAGCTATCA
>CAZZHP010000002.1:0-32531 GCA_964653925.1 uncultured Eubacteriales bacterium
AGGTCAAAAACACAAATACCAGACAGCGAATTTGCGGTAAATTGTACCTCGCCTATCTCACTTTTTATTGCAATATCATCATCAAGCAAGGTTACCTTTGCCCTTGCACGAACTCCTTTTAAAGTAGTAAGTACCCTATCGTTGCTCATAAGCGGACAAAGAGATGGTGAAAGTTGCGTAACAGTATGACCTAATGATTTAATTATTTTAAACAGACTCCCATCTGAACCAAGTGCAGAATAGGACCTACCGCCAACACAAACAACAACATTATCGGATATTATTACAGTATCATTACAGGTTATTGTAAATTTCCTTTTCTCTTTTTTTATATCAATTACTTTTGTATTATACAGAACCTGCACAGCATATCTATTGATTGCATTTTCAAGAGTATCAACGACACTTGCACAATGCCTTGAATACGGGTAAACTCTGCCCTCGCTATCATTATCACAGAGCAAACCTAAATCAGCAAATTTATCGAGCAAAATTTGGGGCGGATATTTTTGTAGGATATTATTTACACCATCTTGAAAAGTACCGCAGTAACAGGTTTGGTCTATGTTTAAATTTGAAAGATTGCAACGGCCATTACCTGTGGCTGACAACTTGCGACCTAACCGTTGTTCTTTTTCTATTAATAATATCTTTTTGTTTGGGTTCTTTTGTGCCATTGATATTGAACAGAGCATACCAGAAGCACCCCCTCCGATAACAACTGAATTTACAAAATATTTTTCCATAAATAATTACCTTAAATTTAACTTTGGTTACAAATTTGTTTATTTTAAGTATATATTATATAATTGATTTTGTCAACAAATCGGCTTAGTTATTTTCATACTGATTTATCAGTAATTTTTAGTAGATATTTATAGAGTTTTTTTCTTGACATTATAAATTAATTACATTATAATATTATTTATCTTCAATATATTTATTTTAAGGAGAGATAATCTTGGCAAATCTTTTACAAAGTCTGTTTGGTGGCGTAGTTGAGGCCTTCGATCCAAGAATGCTCGTTATGTGGGCTATCGGTGGGGTTCTCATTTATTTGGCTATCAAAAAGAATATGGAACCATCGTTACTTTTACCACTTGGTTTTGGTGCTATCCTCGTAAACCTACCTCTTTCCGGTGCTATTACACAGGGTGATGAGGTCGGTGCACTTAGCGTTTTGTTCGATGCCGGCATAGGCAACGAATTATTCCCGCTCTTGTTATTTATCGGCATTGGTGCTATGATTGACTTTGCACCTTTGCTCTCTAATCCAAAACTTATGATATTTGGTGCGGCAGCACAGTTTGGTATTTTCTTTACGTTATGTATAGCATCGTTATTAGGTTTTGAGGCAAAAGATGCTGCGTCTATCTCGGTTATAGGTGCTGCTGATGGTCCTACATCTATATTTGTATCACAATATTTTGAGTCTAAATATATGGCTCAAATTGCTGTTGTTGCTTACTCTTATATGGCTCTTGTTCCTATTATTCAACCGCCTGTAATTAAACTTGTAACAACTAAAAAGGAAAGGCTTATCCGTATGGAGTACGCTCCAAAGCCCGTTTCTAAAACAACTAAAATTTTGTTCCCTATCATTATAACCGTTATTGCAGGTTTAGCATCACCAAAGAGTGTTTCCCTTATCGGTTTCTTAATGTTTGGTAACCTTATCCGTGAATGCGGTGTACTTGAGGCTTTGTCAGAGACTGCACAGAAATCTCTTGCTAATCTTATAACACTACTCTTGGGTATAACTATTGCTACTAAAATGCACTACGAGACATTTATAAGCCTTGATACACTCAAAATTATCTTGCTCGGCTTGGTAGCGTTTGTATTCGATACCGTTGGTGGCGTATTTGTTGCAAAATTATTTAATATTTTCTCTAAAAAGAAAATTAACCCTATGATTGGTGCGGCCGGTATCTCTGCCTTCCCTATGTCTGCAAGAATTGTAAACAAACTCGGTCTTGAAGAAGATAATCAAAACTTCTTGCTTATGCACGCTGTTGGCGTAAATGTTTCTGGTCAAATTGCTTCTGTTATTGCCGGCGGTTTGATTCTTAGTTTGTTTTAATTAGGAGGAATATAGAATATGTTAAATATATTATTAGGGATATTCACCCTCGTTGGATTTGGCGAAATATTGCAAAAGGCTTTAATCGGTTGGGTTAGCGTTTTTGCTGTAATTATCGTAATAATTCTTGTGGTTTGGATATTTAATACAGTTACCTCTAAATCTAACAAATAATTTTAATACCCCGATGTCATTTTAAGATATCGGGGTATTTTAACAGGTTTTTGTAGATTTTTAGTTTTAGACTAATATATTTAAAAGGGAGAGGTATGATATAAAATGTCGAAAAAATTGAAAAATTCTAAAAAAACAAAAAGAATAAAAAATGCAAAAAGTCCAAAACAGATAAAAGAGTCTGATAGTAAGTCAAGCAAAATATCCCCTGTATCTTTTTTTAAGCAATTTTGGGATAACAAAATACTTGCGATAAAAAATTTTCTTAAAAAATCAAAAACAATGCTGACTGTTTTTTGGGGGAAGATTTGTAATAAATTAAAATCTACCAAAAAAAAGATAGAAAAATTACTACTGCATATACGCAGTAAAAAAGTAAACTTGGCAATATTATTAGTGTTTTTTGCCTTTTTAGTTTCTACTATATTGTTAATTATACTTGCTGACAGAAAATATGTCCTGACACATACATACAAAGTTGGCATATTAAGAACAGAAAATACAAAAGACTACTCTGAGATATACGATGGATTTACCGAGGGAATTGAAGTATTCGGAAATTCAAAGGGGCTTAATATAGAATTTTTAGAATTAAATTCTAACGGGAATGGATATTACTCTAAAATTTACGCTAAACAATTAGCCAGCAGTGATTGTGATGTGATATTAACTATCGGCGAAAAAGCATCAACCTATCTAAATATGGAGGACACCGATGGCAAATCTATTGTTTTTGCAGGTGTTGCCGATCCTAAATCTAATAATCTGGTAGAGAGCAACTCGACACCTAACGGTAATTTTACAGGTGTTTCAGACTATAAGCCTTGTTTTGAGCAAGTAAAACTTATAAGGGAATTATTTGCACAATGCAAGAATATCGGTATAACATACGATGCCACCAACAAAAGTTCTATTACGCAAATAAATATTGCCGAAACTCAAGCCAAAGAACTTGGCATAACGCTCAACAAATATCCAATTTACATAGAATCGCAAATTGACAGTATAATTAATGAAATGTCAACCGAAAACGATGTTATATATCTTACTGATGATTCTGTTACTATAAACAATTTAGATAAAATTTTAGATTATTTTATAGAACAAAAAGTGCCTGTAATCGGCACGAATGCCTATATGGTCGAGCGTGGTTGTCTTGCAACTTATGATACCGATTATTTAGAGATTGGCACTGATGCCTGTATGATGGTGCTTGATATAATTGTAAATAACGCCAAGACAGAGACTATGCCTGTTGTATATACCTCAGCTTGTAAGTTGTATTTTAATACGAAAACAGCCGATAAGATCGGATATATACCGTCTGACTCCATAATTACAAAAGCAGAAAATATTTAATTTTTTTAAAATTACCAAAAAATACTTGATTTTTTGGTAAGAATGGAGTACAATATATTTAGCACTCAAACAGTTAGAGTGCTAAAATGTAATTTCAAATAATTTTAAGGAGGAATTCTCTATGACTATTAAACCGTTGCTCGATAAGGTTGTTTTAAAAATCGAACAAGCTGAGCAAACTACTGCAAGCGGCATTGTGTTATCGACTGCTGCACAAGAAAAGCCGCAATTTGCTACTATTATTGCTGTTGGACCTGGTGGTACTGTTGATGGCAAAGAGATTACTATGTTTGTTAATGTTGGTGATAAGGTAATCACAAACAAATATGCTGGTACAGAAGTTAAATTAGATGGTGAAGATTATACTATAGTTCGCCAATCTGATATTTTGGCAATCGTCGAGTAACAGCGACCTAAATTAGATTTCTTTTGGAGGAATATACTATGGCTAAACAGATTATATATGGTGAAGAAGCTAGGAAAGCTTTGATTAGAGGTATCGACCAATTAGCCGATACTGTTAAAATTACTCTCGGCCCTAAGGGCAGGAATGTTGTTATTGATAAAAAATTCGGTGCACCACTTATTACTAATGACGGTGTAACTATTGCTAAAGAAATTGAGCTTAACGACGCCTTTGAAAATATGGGTGCTCAACTTCTTAAAGAAGTTTCTATAAAAACTAATGATATTGCCGGTGATGGTACAACTACCGCTACATTACTTGCCCAAACCCTTGTGCATGAGGGTATGAAGAATGTTACTGCCGGTGCTAACCCAATGCAACTTAAAAACGGTATTCAGCTTGCAGTAAACACTGCTATTGAGGCTATTTCTAAAAACAGCAAAAAAGTCGATGGTACAGAGGATATTGCCCGTGTTGCAACTGTATCATCTGCTGACGCCGAGATTGGCAACCTTATTGCCGATGCTATGGCAAAGGTTACAACAGACGGTGTTATAACTGTTGAAGAGTCCAAAACTGCCGAAACATACAGCGAAGTAGTTGAGGGTATGATGTTTGACAGAGGCTATATTGCTCCTTATATGGTAACTGATACAGATAAGATGGTTGCGGAACTTGATAACGCACTTATTCTCATTACTGATAAGAAAATCTCTACAACTCAAGAAATTCTCCCACTACTTGAACAAATAGTTCAAGCAGGCAGGAAACTCCTTATTATTGCAGAAGATGTTGAGGGTGAGGCTCTTACAACTCTTATCCTTAATAAATTGCGTGGTACATTTACTTGTGTTGCTGTTAAAGCACCTGGGTTTGGTGATAGAAGAAAAGAGATGTTGCAAGATATTGCTGTGCTCACTGGCGGTACTGTAATTACATCTGACCTTGGACTTGAACTTAAAGATGCCTCTATTGAGCAACTTGGTACTGCACGACAAATTAAAGTTGAAAAAGAAAACACTATAATTGTTGACGGTGCAGGTAATACCGATATGATTAAAGCAAGAGTTGCACAAATTCGTAGCCAAATCGAAACAACCACTTCTGACTTTGATAGAGAAAAATTACAAGAAAGACTTGCTAAACTTGCCGGTGGTGTTGCTGTTATTAAGGTTGGTGCTGCTACAGAAGTTGAAATGAAAGACAAGAAACTCCGTATTGAAGACGCTCTTGCTGCTACAAAAGCTGCTGTCGAGGAGGGCATTGTTGCAGGTGGTGGTACAGCCCTTATCAATGCTATTCCGGCGGTGGAGAAACTTATCGAAACTGCACAAGGCGATGAGAAAACAGGTATGCAAATTGTACTCCGTTCGCTTGAAGCACCTATCCGCCAAATTGCTACAAACGCAGGCCTTGAAGGTTCTGTAATCGTTGCTAATGTTAAAAAAGAAAATAAGATTGGCTATGGCTTTAATGCTCTTACCGGCGAATATATGGATATGATTGCTAACGGTATAGTTGACCCTACAAAAGTTACAAGGAGTGCGTTGCAGAATGCTGCCTCTGTTGCCGCTATGATTTTGACAACAGAATCTCTTGTTGCTGATATAAAAGAGCCTGCTCCTGCTATGCCTGCTGCACCTGATATGGGCGGTATGTACTAATACTTGATTTAGAGTATCATATAAATAATTAAAACAAACAGAATTATCATTATTCAAAATCAGATAGTGGTAATTCTGTTTTGTATTATTCGATTTTGGAATTTTAAAAATAATTTATAAAGTACTTGATTTTTTTACAAAAATAATATATAATATTTAAGCAATACAATTTATGGAGAGATGTCCGAGCTGGCCGAAGGAGCATGATTGGAAATCATGTGTACGGTTTTCCCGTACCAGGGGTTCGAATCCCCTTCTCTCCGCCATAAAAATTTAAAGTCGCAACAATATGCGACTTTTGTTTTTATTATCTGTTTTTTCATATTTTAAGATAATGCGAGGTGGTTAATTTGCAAAATTTTCAGTATCAATACCCTTATCAAGAATACAATAATATTCCGTTTCAGGATATAACTAATAAACAAATAACAAGACAAATTATGAAAGATTGCAGTAGTGCTTGTTTTAATGTATTTATGATATTTGTTATTATGAATTTTGTATCTATCCCCTTGATTATTTTCTCTGTGCTACCTAACGGTAACAGTACAGGCATAAGCGGAATGGACAATATATCATTTTATCTTTTTAATTCGATATTATCATTTTCTGCCTTTTTTATATTCCAAATAATATATGCTTGGGTTAAAAAAATAAAATTTAATGATATTTTGCAATTTAATAAACTTCCACCTAAAACTATGTTTCCGCTATTAATCGCAGGTTACAGTATATTTACGCTGTCAAATGTTGTTGCGAGCATTATTAACGAAAGTTTCGCAATTATCGGTATAAAGGATACAACATCGCTTATTGATATGACAGGCAATACCGTATCAGAATATATTTTGTACTTTATAGCGGTCGCTATTGTACCTGCTATAACTGAGGAATTTGCGTTCCGTGGCGTAATATTAACTGCGTTGCGTAAATACGGCGATGTATTTGCTATTGTTTCTTCTTCAATTTTGTTTGGATTTATGCACGGCAATTTGGTGCAAATTCCGTTTGCATTTTTGGGCGGAATTGTGCTTGGCTATATCCGTGTTTACACTAATTCGATGTTGCCGTCAATGTTACTTCACTTTATAAACAACAGTATATCTGTAATTTTGGATATACTTAATAAGAATATAGATACAAATACAATGAATTTAATATATGTTATTTTCACTATTGTGACATTACTGTTGGCTATAATATCTATTATTTATTTGGCATCTAATAGACAAAACTTGTTTGACTTAAAAGGTGATACCACAACTGAATTTGAATTTAGCAAAAAAATTAAATTATTCTTCGACAATGCCGGTATGGTGTTCACGCTTGTAGCCGTGTTTATTACTGTTGTATTGAGTTCTAATTTTGTCGGTTAATAAGTTATGAGTAACAATAAAACAGAATTTTATATGCGTCAAGCCCTGAAACTTGCAAAAATATCTTATGACTTGGGTGAAGTACCCGTTGGTGCTATAATAACACGAAATGATGAGATAATATCAAGTGCGTATAATTTGAGGGAAATATCAAAAAACGCCCTACATCACGCCGAAACGAGGGCTATATATGATGCCTGCCAAAAATTAGGCGGATGGCGACTATGGGAATGTGAACTATATGTTACATTAGAGCCTTGTCCCATGTGTGCCGGTGCTATAATAAACGCACGAATACCAAAGGTTTATTTTGGTGCTTATGATACCAAAAACGGAGCCTGCGGTTCTGCCATTGATATAATGAATATGAAGAATAATTTTCGTCCTGAAATAACAGGCGGTATATTAGAGGCGGAATGCAGCCAGATTATTAAAGATTTTTTTAAAAAAATAAGATAATACAAAATCTACCTTACTTTAAGCGGTAAGGTAGATTTTTTGTTGCACAAGCAAGGAGTCACATATAAATGCGACTCCTTTTGAGTGTTGGCGGAGAAAGAGGGATTTGAACCCTCGCGTCGGTGTTACCGACCTACTGGTGTTCGAAGCCAGACCCTTCAGCCACTTGGGTACTTCTCCAAATAAAAATATTAAAAGATAATTAAAACAATTACTTAAATTAGAATTAAGACTATCATCAAAATAACAATTATACTATTATTTATCTTTATTATTTAAGACTTCGATTTAGAAATTATTATTCTAACATATTAGAAATGCTAACGATAAATCACGATTATAGTTAGAATAGTTTGTAAAGTATGTTTGTATGAAATATAACTTTTAACAATATGTTGTCAATAATTTGCTATGACATTTTGTTTATCGGTCATAGTGCTTATCCTAAATTTTATTGTTTGAAAGTAAATATATAATAATATATTTTAGTCCTTTTGTCAAGTTTAAAATCATTACTGTTGCTTTTGTGGAATATTAGGGTCAGGGGTAATTTTGTCCGGTTTAGACTCTAATATTTCTGGGTTTTTAAGATATTTTTCAAATTTTCTGAATGCCAGAGCAAAATATCCGCCTGAACAAATTCTCTCGTCCATTACTATACCCATAGGTATACAGGTTTCGAGTTTAACCTCACCATTAACCTCTTTTGGCACTTGTCGCTTATTACCAAGTGTAATAAACACGCTTGTCGTGCCAAAATTATAACAGTGATGATAAATGTGATTCGTCTTGATACTTGCAAGGTTACTTATAGCCAAACTATTATGGAACGGGCTTGCGTCTATAATTGCCTTTGGTAGCAAACCGATATTATCCAAAAATTTAACAAACGGAACGCCCAAACGCAAAAGTCCAGGGATACTTAGGAAAGCATTTATTACTTTTTCGGTGCTGTTATTGCTGCTTGATTGCCTGTTTTTTTCTATATAATTATTTATTTTATTATTTACATCGTAAACTGTGTCAGATAAATCGAAGAAACATTTTGACATTATGCCATGACTTCTATCACCTGATTTTAGCACAACCATGGCAACCGCAAAATCTTTGTGAGCATAATAGCGTCTATTAACAACAAATCTATTAAGTTCAGGAAATTCAGAAACAGTACGTATATATGCAGATATAATCAGTGCTAAGTGGCTGATACTTATGCCCTCTTTCTTCTTTTTATTAAGAAAGTTGTGCATAGAATCAACCGGAATATCTATCGTAACCATATTCATAGCATCAGAACGCTCACTCATTAAATGTGCTGCGACTGTGTACATCTTGTTTGTACCTTTTAGTTTATATCCATCTTTTCTCATTAAAGAAACTCCTAAACTTTTGCTTAAATTTACTGATATTAAATAAATAATCTTACATTATAAAAATTTTTATTATATGACCTTACACAATTTACAGATATTTATGATAACTTAACGGTAACTATAAAACCTGAAACATTGTCACCTGATATGGTGTATTCATAATTCTGAGGCACTTGTATATCTGTGAAATCGCCTTTATCAGTAGCATTTGATTTTGGGGTATAATAAACCGCATATTTGCTACTATCGCAGTCAATGATAAGCGGATTAGATATACTCTTGGTATGTATTAAATCTATATATTCCTCAAAACAGATATTATTGGTTTGGATATAGGTTGCGTGCGGAACGCCTACATATCTAAAGTGCCAAGGCTCGTACTCTATATGAGTTATATCTACCTTATCCTGTGGATACCTAAGTATAAAGCCATATTTAGCGGAATTATCGTTTATCCACTTATACTCATTTTCACCGGTAAAATCATAAGTATAGCCATCTATAATTAGGCAAAGGTCAAAAGCGTACCCTGTTTGATGTTCGCTATAACCTGCCTTAGCAATCCATTTGTCTGCCTCTTCTTTGCCATCGTTTTGAAGTTTGGTGGTGTATAAATCGTTTTGCGTCTGTTTGCTACGGTAACCACAAGATACATTCAAATCAGATGTGCCACCATTTTGACTTTCAAAATCACCGAGTAATTTATCGGCATATTTAAAAGATTGCGTATTAAGGCTAACATTGTAGTCTGAAATACTGTAATTATATTCTGAATTTTCAATCATAGGCACAAGAGTCGGCTCTTCGTAGGCAACCATATAGTTATAATTAACAAGTATTAAATCACCGTAACCTACCTCTGAATTTTGGACAGAAATAGTTTTTAGTGTGCCAAATTCGGAGGGTTCATTTACAGGCAAAGCACTACCTGTTGGTTCATATATTACCGGCGACTCTTTGGTATCGAGATTTTTGCCGGCAACAACACCTGACACAAATATAACTAATATCGCTATAAAGATTATACAATAAGAATATTTGCGTAATGCCTTATTAGAAGATAACGATATAAAACCGTAAAAGTCATTTTTTTTGAATCTATGATGTTTCATTGTAATTACCCAAGATTAACTTTATGGAATACTTTTTTACCTTTTTTGATGATAACATAACCATCTACAAAGTCGTTAGCACTGAGTTTTGCAAAGGCATCTGTTACTTTTTGGTCATTTACCAGAACACCGCCCTGTTGAATTAGACGCTTACCCTCACCCTTTGACGGAATGAGTCCACATTTAATCATAAGGTCTAACAATAAAATCTCGCCATCTGTCATATCATCACAAGTAATATCTGTTGACGGCATAGTTGATAAATCTGTACCGCCACCAAATAATGCTCTTGCAGCATTTTGGGCATTGATTGCCTCTTGTTCTCCGTGGATAAGTTTGGTAACCTCGTAAGCAAGTACCTCTTTAGCCTTGTTAAGTTCGCTACCTTCGAGTTTAGCGTATTCCTCAATCTCTGACATAGGTAAAAATGTCAATATCTTCATGCAACGGATAACATCGGCATCTGCGACATTTCTCCAATATTGATAAAATTCATAAGGGCTTGTCTTTTCTGGGTCAAGCCATACCGCACCGTTTTCGGTCTTGCCCATCTTTTTGCCCTCTGAGGTTGTCAGGAGGGTAAAGGTCATACCATAGCACTCGGCATCGGCTGGAATAGGTGTACCCTCTTCTGCCTTTTTAGCAGAAACTCTACGGATAAGTTCAACACCACCGATAATGTTGCTCCATTGGTCATCACCACCGAGTTCAAGTCGACAGCCGTACTTCTGGTTAAGGCAGAAAAAGTCATAACTCTGCATTAGCATATAATTTAACTCAAAGAAAGTCAAACCACGCTCCATGCGTTGCTTGTAACATTCAGCAGAAAGCATCTTGGTAACTGTAAAATGTACACCGTACTCTCTGATAAATTTTATATAATTTAGGTCTAAGAGCCAATCAGCGTTATTGACCATAATTGCCTTGCCATCACTAAAATCAATAAGTTTTGACATTTGCTTTTGGAAGCAAGATATATTGTGATTTATATCCTCTACTGTAAGCATCTTACGCATATCACTTTTGCCTGATGGGTCACCTATCATACCTGTGCCACCACCGAAAAGTGCTATCGGAGTATGGCCTGCTCTCTGCATGTGTGCCATAACCATAATTTGCACAAAGTGTCCTACATGAAGGCTATCAGCAGTTGGGTCGAAGCCTATATAGAATGAAATTTTATTATTATTAAGAAGGTCCTTAACCTTTTCTTCGTTTGTAACCTGAGCAATAAGTCCTCTGCTTTGTAATTCGTCGTAAACACCCATAGATATATTCCTCTCTTTAATGAATAAGTATTTATACATATTCATTTTATCTTTTTTTTACCATTTTGTCAAGTGTTTACAGCAACTTAATTCGTATTGCTGACTAAATGTGAACTTTATGCCCAAAACATTATTATAAGTTTATTTAGTAAGGGGGAATTTGTAAACTGCAAACCTTAAAATCAGTAAGCCTTGCTAAAATTAGCAAGGCTTACCTCATGGAACAAATTATGAAAAAATGAAGTATAGTAACAATCAATTATCACTTACTTATTGAGTATAGCATCCTTAGCGGCAGCTACAATGTGATTAGCTGTCATCTGATATTCTTCAAGCAGGAACGGCAACTTGCCTACTTGACCAAATCTGTCTTGAATACCGACAAATCGAGTAACAGTCGGGCAATATTGTGCCAAAACCTCAGAAACTGCTGAACAAAGTCCGCCGACAATGTTGTGATTATCTGCAACAACGACAGCACCTGTCTTTTTGGCAGAGGCAACGATAGCATCTCTGTCAATAGGTTTAATTGTATGTATATTAATAAGTTCCGCGTCAATGCCCTCTGATCTTAAAATCTCGACAGCTTTAAGTGATTCTTGAACCATAATACCAGTTGCAAAAATTGTTACATCTTTGCCCTCTTTGACTGTATCAGCCTTAAACAAGTCAAATTTGTAATCAGGGTTTGTAAACACATCACCGATAACCTTGCGGAACATACGGATATAAACAGGGCCATTATGTGCTATAATTTGTGGGAGTGCTTGTCTGAATTGTTCTGCGTCAACAGGCTCATAGATAACGATATCAGGAATACTTCTAAGTACGCCGATGTCCTCAACGCTCATGTGTGTACCGCCGTTAATTTCGGCAGTAAGTCCTGGGTCAGAACCGATAATCTTAACATTACTCTTTGTATAACAAATAGAAATAGCAATTTGGTCGCAAATTCTACGGGTTGCAAAAGGGGTAAATGATGTAATAAACGGAATCATACCCATAGCTGACATACCGGCTGCCATACTTGCCATATTTTGTTCGGCAATACCTACATCAAAAGCCCTGTCAGGATATGTATCTCTAATTTTAAAGGTGCCGTTACATTTAGCAAGGTCTGCATCAATTACTGCAATTTTAGGGTTTTTAGCCATTTCTTCCATAAGTGTTTCGTACAAAACGCCACGCATCTCTACATTTGCCATTAGTCTTATCCCCCTATCAAACGAGTTCAGCCAAAGCCCGTTGTTTTTGCTCAGCTGTGAAAGTCATACTGTGGCAATTTACCTTAGCTGCCTCGACAAATGAAACACCCTTACCTTTAACAGTATTCATAACAACAATACTTGGAACGCCTTTTTTAGTTTTTGCACTGTGGATAGAATTTTGAATGGCATCAATATCGTGTCCATCAATATCATAAACATCAAAACCAAATGATGCAAAACGGTCAGCAGGTTTATTGATGTTCATAATGTCATCTGTTGTTCCGTCAATTTGCATATGATTATAATCGAGGAAAATAATGAGATTATCAAGTCCTAAATGAGATGCAGCCATAAGTGCCTCCCAAACTTGTCCCTCTTGGCTCTCGCCATCACCGATAATACAGTAAATATAGCAGTCTTTGTTCATAATCTTTGCTGCTTTTGCCATACCAACCGCACAGGAAATACCCTGACCTAATGAACCGGCAGTCATATCAACACCCGGTGTCTTGAGCATATCACAATGACTTGGCAAAGCGGTATTCGGCTTATTTAATGTGTGAAGCATTTCAAGTGGGAAATAACCTTTGAGTGCAAGTGTCGCATATACGACTGGACCTGCATGTCCCTTAGATACAACTAATCTGTCACGATCCTCCATCTTAGGGTTTTGTGGGTCAATATTCATCTCACTAAAATACAATACAGCGAGCAAATCGGCTATTGACAAGCTGCCACCAATATGACCAACGCCAAGGGTGGCAATTTCGTCTGTTGTATAATAACGAATTTGCTTAGCAATAGCGGAAAGGTCGTTGTTTTGAACACCATTCATAAAGAATTCCTCCATCCTAAATTTCCTTTTTTAAGCCAAATCAGTATAAATTATATAGCTAAAAAGGATATCAGTAATTCAGTCATTATTATAATAGCACAAAAAAACAAAAAGTGCAATTATTTTAAAGAAATTTAAGTTTTTTTCACCAATTGCACTATTAAAGGTATATTTATTGCAAAAAATCTGTATATTTTTAAAAATATTACAAATGCCACCGACAAGCCTATCGGTGGCATTTAATCAATTATCTGTTTTTATTACAGCAACAACCAACACGGGTTTCATCATCTAACTCGCAGACCTTTGGTGGGAAGAATTCATCAGTTGGAAATTCTATCCTGCTAAATATGTCGCAAGGGTTATCAGAAGATGATTGGCACTCCTTCTCCGGAATACAGAAACTGTATGACGGTACAAGCATTTGGACATTTCGCTCAATCTGAACAATAGTAAACATACCGATAGTAGCAAGTATTGATTTATTGCTTGAACGCAATACATCAGAACCAAAGTATGTTGCGATCTCGGTTGGTAAAGCTATTGGAGTTGTGCAGTTGCAATCAAAATCAACCAATTTAGCCGCAAGTGCGATTGGCTTTGCTACTTGTACGGTAGCCCTTGGTAAATTTCTGCTTGTGCCAAGGTCAGTTGATGTATCATCACTGCTAAACACTTGAACACTGCCCTCGCTACCATAAAGAATACATCTCTTTTGGAATATACTTAGGCCATTTATGGTAACTGGTGTTGTACTTGTAGATACATATACATCGAGTGAAATATCAAAGTAGAATGTCATATCAATTGAGTAAAAACCTCGATGAAATGGAACCGTATCTAAATCAATAGAAACATTTAAAACCGTAGCGTCCTTTATCCTAACACTAACCGCATTATCAATTGTGGTTTGATTAGCATCTGCAAAATAGACACGGATATCAGATAAACAATCTTTATCCCCACAAGAATCATAAACTCTATTGGCATCTATGCAAACTGCCTCAGAATCATTTTGGACACAATCTGTATTGGTAGTAGTGTCAAAAGTATTATCTGCCATATTGCAACCCCCTAAAATATTATTTTTGTAATAAGTATGTTACTTGTTTGTGTAACAGTACATTTTATGATACATTACAAAATGTGTGAATAATATTCCGAGTTATTTTATGTGGGCAGATAAATTATATCTTTATGATAAACGTGCAACTTTTGTAATCTAAAATTTTAAACTAAATGGTCGCAATATTTGCACACTAAACCCTTATCAGTTTGCAAAAATGCCTTATCAAGATATTTTTCTGTCTTGGTTACACATTTTGGGTTAGAGCAATTATGCCCATTAGAAATAATAAAGTTGTTATTATTGCTTTTTATGTAATTTTGGTTGTTTAGTAATGTTAAGATTAATGCCATTCTGCCGTACATACCATACACCGCTTGTTTAAAATAACACGCACGAGGGTCACTATCAACATCGACCGTAATCTCATCAACTCTTGGCAACGGGTGGAGGATAATCATATCTTTTTTTGCACATTTAAGTTTATCGGTATCAAGAATATAAATGCCCTTTTGTGCCTCATATTCCTCTATACTTGCAAATCGTTCCCTCTGTATCCTTGTCATATAGAGCATATCAAGGTTGCCGATGGCAGATATGAGATTATCAACCTCCTCAAATTTGCAATTCCTCTTTATCATAATATCCTTTATATAATCAGGGATACCTAACTCTTTTGTTGAGATAAGCACAAAGGAATTACCCTCAAAATTTGACAATGTTTTAATAAGGGAGTGTACAGTTCTGCCGTTCTTTAAATCTCCGCACAGACCGATTTTGAGGTGGTCAAGTCTACCTACTTCGTTATAAAGTGTTACAACATCAGTAAGCGTTTGTGTCGGGTGCAAATGACCGCCATCGCCGGCATTTATAAGTGGTGCGTCACTAAACTCGCTTGCGGCACTTGCTGAGCCTTCAACAGGATTACGCATAGCAATTATGTCAGCGTAACCGCTCATTACAACAATAGTATCTTTGAGACTTTCGCCCTTTGATACAGAGGAATTTTGTGGGTTACTAAAACCGATTACAGAACCGCCAAGTTTAAGCATAGCGGTTTGGAATGACATTTGAGTCCTTGTAGATGGCTCATAAAAAAGTGTTGCTAATATTTTGCCCTTACACGCATCGCTATATTTGGCAGGGTCCTTCATAATCTTTCCTGCAAGTTCTATAACCTCATACAGCTGTTCTATGCTTAAATCTTCTAAATCAATTAAGTGGTTATTCATTTAAAATTCCTCCGTTTTCTACAAATATGTCATTTTCTAATTTTTAATTATACGGTAAAGTCAGTATTATGTCAAGTAAAATGATTTAGTTTGTTGATTTTTGAGATATTTAATATAGTTAATGTATAAATTATTTTTACACATAAAAACAACGGAGTTGATACATTACAACTCCGTTGGGGTAATATTTATAAATTAAAATTTGCTAACAAGTTCAGGTGCCTTTTCCATAACAATACTCATAGCAGCCTCATCAGCAACGATTGTTACATCTGGGTGAAGTTGTAGAATTGATGCCGGAACTTGTGGAGTAACCTCGCCTGTTGCCATCTTGTAGATGATTTCTGCCTTATCTTTACCAGAAGCTACAAGAAGAATTTTCTTGGCACTCATAATTGTCTGGATACCCATTGTATATGCTTGTGTAGGAACATCTTCCTTTTTAGCAAAAAATCTTGTGTTTGCGTTGATTGTCATTTCTGTAAGGTCAACACAGTGTGTACCCTTAATAAACTCATCGCATGGCTCATTAAAGCCGATATGGCCATTATGACCGATACCTAAAAGTTGAATGTCAACACCGCCAAGTTCTGCAACCTTTGCGTCATATCTCGCACATTCTGCGATAGCATCAGGGTTAGTACCATCTGGGATATTTGTGTTAGCCATATCAATGTTTACATCTTTGAAAAGATTGTTATACATAAAGTAAGCATAACTTTGGTCGTTATCCTTTGTAAGTCCACGATATTCATCAAGGTTTGCTGTCTTTATTTGTGAAAAATCAATATCACCCGCTTGATATTTTGCAATAAGTTCCTTGTATGTGCCGATTGGGCTTGAACCGGTAGCAAGACCAAGTACAGAGTTTGGTTTAAGTGTCATTTGTGCTGCGATAATGTTGGCAGCCTTGCGACTCATTTGATTGTAATCTTTTGCATAAATAAGTTTCATAATTAAATCTCCTTTTATATTATTATAAAATTATATATTATAAAATTTCGCCACCAATAATAATTGTTTGTGGAACGAGATTTTTATCAAGCAACAAAATATCAGCCTCTTTGCCGACCTCGATACTGCCGATTTTATCATCGACTCCTAAAACTCTGGCAGGGTTGATTGTAGCGGCCTTGAATGCACTCTCGATAGGAACACCAAATTTAACTGCTCTCCTAACACCTTCTGCAAGGTTAGTAGTAGAACCTGCAATAGCACCGCTTGCAATAACGGCTTTGCCATTATTTACAAATACTGCTTGGCCACCTAACTCATATTGGCCATCAGGTAAACCGCACGCTTGCATAGCGTCACTAATGATACAAACTCTGTCATCACCAAAGAGTTTGAATACACTTCTAACTGTTGCAGGGTGACTATGAATTCCATCGCAAATTAACTCTACATGCTCAGCGTAATCAGATGCTGCACCAACTACACCTGGCTCACGATGACTGAACGGTGGCATCGCATTGTAAAGGTGAGTTACATTCTTGGCACCGTTTTTAAATGCTCTCTCGGCTATATCGTAAGTTGCCTCTGTATGTGCTATACTTACAACACATTCTTTTGATACCTTTTGTATAAACTCATCAGAACCTTCAAGTTCAGGAGCAATATCAACAATCTTTATATTATTGCCTGATTTTTCGTTGATTCTCTTGTAAAAATCATAATCAGGGTTAATAATAAACTCCGGATTTTGAGCACCACGCTTAGCCTGACAGAAGAAAGGTCCCTCCATATTTATACCACGAATAGTAGCATTACCCTTGACAGGGTTTGCCATACGCTCCTTAACAAGTGTTGCTACATTACTAAGTGTATCCTCACCTAATGACATAGTCGTAGCCGCAAAACTTGTAACACCTTGTTTTGCCAAATATGCCGCAACAGTATCGAGTGCCTCCATTTTTCCGTCACAACAGTCGCTACCGTTAGCACCGTGTATGTGCATATCAATATAACCTGCAACAACATACATACCATCTGCGTCAATGGCATCAGTATCTGGTGTAAAATCAGATACATCTATAATTTTGCCATTTTCTATAATTATATTCTTCTTAGCAAAAGTTCCATCTGGGAAAAAAACCGTGCCGTTTTTAATCTGCATACCAATTACTCCTCACCTGATAAATTAAATTTTTATATACTATTTTTAAAAATTATACCACAAAATTCTAATATTTTCAATAGCTAATATACTAAATTTATTAAATATAATTTTGTCTATTTTTTATACTTTACTATTTACATTCAAACTATTTTATGTTATACTTTCATTATGTAATATAGTTTATTTTGTCGTAATTAAAAGATGATTTATTAATAATGTCGATTTTTAAAAATGCAAGGAGAGCCTATATGAGTAAAAAAATTGTGTCCTTAATTATCTTCGGGGTTGTGTGCCTGATTTTTTTGTTTTATTGCCTAATATCGTTTAATAACAAAGAAAATAACGCACCAACCATAAGTATAGATACTAATGTATCCAAATTTAGCATAAAGGCAACTAATCAGGACTTTTTACAGGGTGTGTCCGCATTTGATACCGAAGACGGCGATGTTACAAAAAGTTTGGTAATAGAGAACATCTCTAATTTTACCGAAAATAATACAAGGATAATAACTTATGTTGCGTTTGACTCTGCAAATAATGTATCTAAACTTGACAGGGAAATATCATATACAGATTACAAATCACCGCAAATAACCGCAAAAGGTGATTTAATATTTGATGTCGGCGTAAAAGATAGTGAGATTTTAGAAAAATTAAGCTGTTATGACATTATTGACGGTGATATTTCTGATAAAATAGTAATACAAATAAATGGACTTAATCGAAACAAAGTAGGTACCCAGAGTGTAAATTTTGGTATTACCAATTCTTGTGGCGACACCTCTTATTGCACATTTGATATTACAATAAGATAAATTGTTTATTTGAACGGAGGAGTTTAATTGGGCACAAATAGTTACTATCGAAACGAACGAAAGACTATATCTAAAACTATAATTAAATCAATAAGACAGTGGCTAATTATATTATTGATTGCCTGCTTTACCGCTATGGCTGGGTTTGTGTACGCTAACGAATCTTACAAGCCCCTATACAAAACAGACTCAATATTAGTAATAACCGATAACTTTACTTCTGACAATGTTATTGACAACCTGACCTCAACCAAAGAACTCACGATTGCTTTTAACAACATTATAAACAGTGAAGAAATGTCCGACTTTATATGCAGTACAATGAATGTGACAGAATTGCCAGGTGAAATTTCTGCGACAATTATAGAGGGTACTAACTATATAACACTAAAAACCTACGCAAATACCCCAAAACTTGCACATATATTATACGAGAAAATTATTGAGTCATATCCTCGATTTATTGAAACAACAATGGAGAATGCGACTATAACAATATTTGAGAAACCTATTGTTCCGACCGAACCTTGTAACTCTAAGGGTTTGGTTAAGTTTAGCATATTGGGGTTTGTGGCAGGTATACTCTTATCGGTCGGTTTTATATTTATCAAAGAATATTCAAACAGCACTACAATTTGCAAATCAATGATAAAAAGGGAGTTTGATATTAACGCCATTACCTCTATCAAACCTATCAATTTAAATGATTTTTCGTACAGAGATTTTGGGTTTGAGACAAGAAAAATAGCATCTTATATAAAATCAAATCAATTTAAAAACGGCAGTAATGTAATATTGTTTACAAGCCCTAATAAATTAGATGTTGCAGAATCTGTCCCTGTGCCGTTTATAATATCGCAGGAACTTGCTAAGAGTAACCATAAGACACTTATAATAGATTTAGACTTAGAAAATCAAAGTGTTTACAACATTGTAGGTCAAAAATTCGACGCACAATTATCAGATTATTTATTTGGATATGCCAAAATAAACAATATTATAAATCGAATTGACGATAACCTGTATTGTATTGCAGATTGCGAAAAGCCAGAGTCAATAACAACATTCTTGGATACTGACAAAATATTTAATATGATTGAAAAATTAAAATCAGAATTTGATTTTATTATTATTGATACGCCTGCTATATTATCTAAAACTGATGCTTGTGAAATTGCCGAAAAATCAGATTTATTAATAATGGTTGCTGATGCAGAAAATACAACTATAGAGGATATGTCAGCTGCCTGTGATTTGCTTAAAAAGTTCAATATTAAAGCCTCTACCTGCGTACTGAATAATGACAGCTCAAATAATTTTAGATTAAAAGATTTCTTCACTAAGCCGAGATATTGGTTTAATAAAAGATACAGAATGGAGGCTTAATTACCATGGCTGATAATGTATCATTCATTGAAAATAATTCAACTGAAAATGACCAAAAACAATCTATATATAAACTTCTAACCCGTATGTATTTAGGGTTAAAAAAGTTTTTGGCAATAATTATTGTAATTGTTGTTATAAGCACAGGACTCGGAGTTGGTTATGCGGCAATAAATTACAAACCTATTTACTCCGCTAAGGCGACATTCAGTATTACCGCTATGGTTGCTAAATCTCGTTCATATTATAATCAACAGACCGCACAAAAATTGGCGGAGACATTCCCTGCAATATTTACATCAGAACCGCTTATGAATATTGTTGCCGAAGATTTAGGTGTTGCTAAAATAACAGACACTGTATCTGTTAAATTCCTTGAGGATACCAATATGTTTACGGTAGAGGTGTTTTCGTATAGTTCAAATAGTGCCAACGCTGTGCTTAATTCTATTGCGAATAATTATACCAAAGTTACAAAGTATATTATTGGTAACTCTAAATTTAATATAATTTCTGAGCCTACTTTGAGTAAAAGTGCCGTGAACTCGCCTAATTACATTGGTTATGCTATATCTGGGTTTGCCATCAGTTCATTTGTATGCTTTGTTTTCCTGTTTATATATGCGTTTGGATATTCCTATATTTATAATTCCGAAGATTTTGAAAATAACTTTTCGACACCTGTGCTTGGTAATATACCTATGATTAAGACGGCAAAACATAATAATATAGGTTCATTACTACACTCGGTTAAATTTTTGGATACTATTAGATATATTAGAAATAGTATACTGAAAAGTTCTAAAAACAACAAAATTATTTTGATAAATTCTGCTGATAGAAACGAGGGTTCATCTACTGTTGCTATTGCAACTGCTATTACATTGGCTGAAAAAGGCAAGAAAGTATTGCTATTAGAGGCTAATCTACAAACCCCGAACCTTGCAAATACATTTGGCATATATAACCGCAAAGTTTTCTTTAACGATGTGTTATCCGGAAGTGCTACATTAAATCAAGCAATATTGAATATGCCAAGAATAAATATAGATGTTATTTTCTCACTTAGAGAAAGTAACGCAAGTCATATTATTTTATCAAAAAATTTCCAAAACAAATTTAACGATATAAGAAATTTAGATTATGATTATATAATTGTTGACTCCCCTGCAAGTGCAAGATTTACCGACGCATTTACTATATCTGCTTACTGTGATTCTGTAATTTTAGTAACAAGTTATGAGGGTGCAACCGAAAATGATATTAATAATTCCCTTGAATATTACAGAGCAACTAATATAGATATTTTAGGCTCAGTATTTAATAAGGCATAAGGAGTTTTAAAGTGAATTATAGAGTTATTGATGCTGATATTATCCGCCAAACAGTCAGAAAGTTATTTATAGATTGCAACTATTACATTGGCGATGATGTTACCTGTGCATTGAAAAATGCAAGAGAAATTGAGCCGTCACCAATAGGCAAATCTGTGCTTGACCAAATCTTGCAAAATAATCAGATTGCCGCAAATGAGCAAATCCCACTCTGTCAAGATACAGGTATGGCGGTCTTGTTTGTAGAATACGGCGATAAAATAGTTATCGAAAACGGCAATTTTAATGATGCTGTTGAGCAAGGTGTTATTGACGCTTACAAAGATGGATATTTACGCAAAAGTGTTGTTGCTGACCCTGTATTTGACAGAATAAATACTAAAAATAATGCACCCGCTATAATTCACACACAAATAGTGTCGGGTGATAAAATAAAATTTCTTGTTGGTGGTAAGGGGTTTGGCAGTGAAAATATGTCTGCTATAAAAATGCTTACACCATCGGCTGGTGTTGAAGGTATCAAAAAATTTATATTAGATACCGTTGAATATGCCGGTCCTAACCCTTGTCCTCCTATGGTTGTCGGAGTAGGAATTGGCGGAACTTTCGAGAAGGCTGCCATACTTGCTAAAAAAGCAACTTTCAGGAGTGTTGATACTTACAACGCTGATGAGCGATATGCCGAACTTGAACGGGAATTATTAACAGAAATAAACAAGATGGGATACGGCCCTGCCGGACTTGGTGGGCAGACAACTGCACTTAAAGTTAATATAGAAACATATCCTACACACATAGCAGGTATGCCTGTTGCTGTAAACATTTGTTGCCATGCCGCAAGGCACAAGTCAGCCGAAATTTAAGGAGGAATTATAATAATGAAAAAACTTAATCTTCCTTTGACTAAACAAGATATTGCTGATTTGCGTATGGGCGAAAGTGTATTGTTGTCCGGTACGATTATTACAGGCAGAGATGCCGCCCATAAAAGATTATATGAACTTATCGAGAATGGCGAAAATTTGCCTGTTGATATAACGGGACAAATTATATATTATGTAGGTCCTGCCCCAGCAAAACCTAACTATGTAGTAGGCCCTGCCGGCCCTACATCAAGTTATAGAATGGACAAATACACCCCTGCCCTACTTGATTTGGGTATGGTCGGTATGATAGGTAAAGGTGCAAGAAGTCAAGAGGTTATTGACTCTATTGTAAAAAACAAGGCTGTGTACTTTGCCGCTATTGGCGGTGCTGCTGCACTTATTGCTAATAGCATTGTCGGTGAAGAATTGCTCTGTTACGAGGATTTAGGCACTGAGGCTATCAGGAGGTATGCTCTTAAAGATTTTCCTTGTATTGTTGCGATAGACAGCAACGGTAATGACATTTACTCCGAAGAACCTAAAAAATATAGAAAAATTTAAAAATTATGGGGAAAGACTGTTCTTTCCCCTGCCTTATAAAATAAAGGTATGGTGAGAAGTTGTGCTTTTTGTAATTGATATAGGCAACACAAATATTAAATTTGGCATTTTTGATGGCGATAATCTAAAAAATCAAGCCACTGTTTCTACTGATAGAAACAAAACCTCCGATGAATATGCGGTAGAAATTTATAATATTTTTAAAATTCACAATATTGACCGCAGACTAATTACAGATGCAGTTATCAGTTCCGTTGTGCCACAGATAACCTCACGAATGAAAAAGGCTGTATACTATGTAACAACAGTTGACGCATTGGTTGTTGGACCTGGTGTCAAGACAGGGCTTAACATAAAGATAGATAACCCATCATCAACAGGTTCTGACTTGGTTGCGTCTGCTGTTGCCGCAACGGCATTGTACCCTACCCCTTGTATAGTGCTTGGGCTTGGCACTGCTACAACAATGATTATAGTTGACCAGAACAAATCTATGCTTGGTGGTGCTTTGCTACCTGGTGTGAGCATCTCGCTTAATGCACTAACATCGACAAGTGCCTTATTATCCGATGTAGCATTAGAAACCCCTGAAAATGTAATTGGCAAAAACACCAATGAATGTTTGCGTTCGGGTTTAATTCTTGGTACGGCAAGCCTTATTGATGGTATGATAGAAAGGTTTGAAAACGAAATTAAACAAAAATGCACAATAGTTGCTATGGGCGGTTTAGCACCTATGATAATCGGCAACTGTAAGCACGATATTATACTAAGGCAGGACCTTATATTTCAAGGACTTAAAATTATACACAACATTAACAAGAACAAACGGAAAAATTAGGCTTGAATAATTAATTATATTATAAGTTTATGGGGGCGATTAATTATGATTAAGAATTTTATATTTGATATGGGTAATGTATTGATGTATTTTAAGCCGGATGTCTTTATTGACAGATATGACCTAAATACAGATGACAAAAATTTGCTTAATGATGTTATTTTTAAATCTGGGTATTGGGCTTATCTTGATGATGGCAGTATGAATGAGCAAGAATTATGTGAAATGTTAAAGCCAAAATTGCCCAAAAGATTGCACGATACTATGGAGGGCTTAATTAAAGACTGGGACAAACCGCTAATTGAAGTAACCGGTATGTACGAGATAATTGATAGCCTAAAAGCAAACGGATATAAAATTTATCTGTTATCTAATGCAAGTTCGAGGCAACACGAGTATTGGGATAGGATATCTTGCTCTAAATTTTTTGATGGTACATTAATTTCTGCTGATGTAAAAATGGTTAAACCTAACCCTCAAATTTATACTGTTTTATTTGATAAATTTGATTTAAGGGCGGAGGAATGTTTCTTTGTAGATGATTCGCCACAAAATATTTTAGCCGGTAAAGAGTTAGGTATGGACGGCTATATTTTTGATGATGATATAGATAATTTGAAGAAAGCCATAAACCCTATTTGCCCAATAATATAAAACAAAAACTTAAAAGCACTTAAACCGAGACAAAGGTTTAAGTGCTTTTTACGCTTATAGGTTATAGATTTTATTCTATATTATTTTGAAGTTTGGCAACCTTTAAGGTATTTTTCATAAGCATAGAAATTGTCATAGGGCCAACACCACCCGGCACAGGAGTAATTGCAGCTGCCTTTGGCTCGACATCGGCAAAGTCTACATCTCCGCAAAGTTTGCCGTTTTCGTCCCTATTCATGCCGACATCTATCACAACAGCACCTGACTTGATCATATCGGCTTTGACAAATTTTGCTTTACCAATGGCGGCAACAAGTATATCTGCATCTTGACATATTTGTTTAAGATTTTGCGTCTTGCTGTGGCATATTGTAACTGTACCGTTCTTATGTAACAAAAGCATTGCCATAGGCTTGCCTACAATATTGCTTCTACCGATAACTACGCAATTTTTGCCCGTTACATCTATATTGTAATATGCTAACATTTCCATTACACCAGCAGGTGTACAAGGCAATATATCATAATCGCCAATCATTATTTTGCCTACATTTACTGCGTGGAAAGCATCAACATCTTTGAGCGGGTTTATAGTTTCTATTACAGCCTTTTCATCGAGGTGCTTTGGTAACGGAAGTTGGACTAAAATTCCGTTTACATCGGCTCTATTATTAAGTTTTTGTACAAGTTCTATAAGTTGCTCTTGTGTTATTTCGGCAGGTAAAGCATATTCCTCAGAGATAAAACCAACCTCAGCACAGGCCTTCTTCTTGTTATTTACATAAACTCTTGATGCTGGGTCATCACCAACTATAACAACTGCTAAACAAACATTTACCCCTTTTGATTTAAGACATTCTGTCTCTGCCTTTACTTTTGCTCTAACATCGGCAGATACAACCTTACCATCAATTATCAATGACATTTTCAACATTCCTTTCAGACTTTTTGACTTTATTATTAAAATATATTAGCATAATTATGCCAATTAACATAACTATTATTGATAATAACTGCGATACACGAACATCAAGTCCAAATACCTTAAAAGGTAAATACAAACTATCTGTACGCAGGCCCTCTACTATTGTACGCTCAAAACCGTACCAAACAAGGTACAGTAAAAATATTTGACCGCTATATTTATAACACTTTTTGCTATATATATGCAAAACTAAAACTCCGAGCAAGCACCAAACAGATTCGTACAAAAAGCAAGGGTGGACAGGAATGTTGCCCGTATTAGCACTTGACATTCCCCACAATAAATCTGTCGGTGTGCCAAATGCCTCTTGATTAGTAAAATTGCCCCATCTGCCTACACCTTGTCCTATCAAGAAGCCTATCATTGTAATATCCAAAATCGGCAAAATTTTAAGTTTCTTTATCCTTGCAGTTATACAGCCACCAAGTAATGCACCTATAATTCCACCATAAATTGCAAGTCCACCGCTTTTGATATTAAATATCTGCGATAAGTCTTCACTATAATAACTCCAATTAAACAATACATAGTAGAGTCTTGCACCGATAATTGCGGTTATTATACCAACTATGGCACAGTCTACCAAGCCACCCCTGTCAACGCCAAATCTGCTTGCGTTAAAATATGCGTAGCACATAGCAAGCAACATACCGGTGGCTATTATTACACCGTACCAATATATATCAAAATTACCGATAGAAAAGGCAATCGGGTTAACCTCAAATTCTAAACCTAACTTTGGAAAAGTAACATTGTACATAATTATCTTTCCTCGTGTTCTTCATCAGGTAATGCAACGGACAGCACAGACTTGTCTGTGTGGAGTAAGTCTTTGAAACATTTGCATACATCTTCAAATGTTACCTCGGATATGCAGTCAACATACTTATAATAATCATTACCTGAGAATACAAAATCTATCATATTAGTCGCAATATTCGTTGTAGAGTTAAATGAAGAAATTACATCACCGTAAACCGCCCTGCGAGTTGTTTCGAAGTCCGAAACCGACAAGCCTTTTGAGTGTAAATCTGAAATATATTTTCTAATCTTATCGGCTACCTGTTGCGGAAATCTGCTCTCGCCGCTAAATATAACACAGGCATATCCCTCACCATCGGAAAATTCGTAACTAAATGAACTGTTTATTAAATTTTCACGCATTAATTGTTCATAAAGTTCGCTTGTAGATGACGCTATCATAGCAAGCAAAATATCTATTGCAATAAGTTCTTTTTCGGTGTATTTTTTGGGGGTTTCTTTGTAGCCCAAATTAAATACCGGCACTGCAATAGGGAATTTTTGTTCAATATAATCTTTCACTATTGTCTCAGGCTCATCATCAAAATAATTAGTTATTTTATGATTATTTGAGATTTTTAAGACCTTATCAGCAACACGCTCGACCATAGCTACATCAACATTACCTGCTACACAGAGTGCCATATTATTTAGGTTATAAAATGTATTGTAGCACTTGTAAAGCAAGTCGGCGGTAATATGGGATATAGATTCTATCGTGCCTGCAATATCAATCTTGATTGGGTGGTTATGATACATACCGCTAAACAGGTTGAACATAGCCCTCCAAGAAGGTTCATCATCGTACATTTGAATTTCTTGGCCTATTATGCCTTGCTCCTTTTGTACTGTTTCCTCGGTAAAAAAGGGAGACTGCACAAAATCAAGTAATATTTCGAGATTTTGCTCTAAATTTTCGCTACAAGAAAACAGATAGCAAGTTTTGTCAAATGATGTAAAGGCATTTGCGTTTGCACCGGTCTCGGCAAATCTTTTGAAAGCATCTATATCTTCACTTTCAAATAATTTGTGTTCGAGATAATGTGCTATACCGTCAGGAACAGTAATTTTTTCGCCATTATCTATTGAAAAGGTGCGGTTTATACTGCCATATTTTGTACCGAAAACAGCAAAAGAAGAATTATAATCTTGTTTAGGACAAATATATATATCAAGTCCGCTTTTGTGCTTTAACAAATAATATTTATCCTTTAATTTTTCTGAATAAAACTCCCGTATAGACATTATTCTTCCTCCCCTGTTCCCCTTAATACAAATGTTGTATCAAGTTTAAGTGTGTTTATTGCCTCAATAACCTGTTGTTTGGTAATATTTTGGAAGTTTTGAACCTCTTGCTCAATAGTGTTTACTTTATCAAAGAACAGTTGTGTGCCGTACCAAGTTTCGAGGCCTTTTGTAGTATCGGTCAACCCCTTAAAACTATCACAAATAGCAAGTTTGGTGGAATTAAATTCAAAATCGGTTATATTCCCTGCTTGCATTTCTTTTATTTCATTTAAGATAGCCTGATAAGTTTTGTCTATATTTTCAGATTTTATACCACTTTGAACAGTTACAATACCTTTGAGTCTGTTGTATTGTGCAGAACAGTAATAACAAAGGCTTAGTTTCTCCCTTACATTATTAAATAACTTTGAGTTAGCCGTTCCGCCCAAAATTGCAATAGCAAGTCGCATAGCGGTTGTATCGGCTTTGCCCTCTGCAATATTAGTCCTAAAGCCCATAACAAGTTTAGATTGCGAAAGGGCAACGGTTTGCTCATATCTTTGCTCTGATTTAAAATCTAACACCAAATGACTGATAGGCTTAGAGTTGTTTTTATATTTGGAAAAAGCGTTGTTAAAAATATCAAAGGCGTTTTTGCTATCGGCAGAACCGATAAATAAAATCTCGAACCTTGCATTTTGTAGCAAATTCTGCCACGCATCATATAATGATGATGTTGTAATTTGAGCAATATCTTGTTTGTCGCCGTATTTAGGCAAACCGTAAGGCTCATCTTTGCACATAAGTCGGTTTAATTGTTCACGGGCATAAATCTGCTTATCGTTATATTCCGAATCTATCCATTCACATAATTGTCTGCGTTCCTGCTCTAATTCAAAATCAGAAAATTTGCCATCTTTAACAAGCGGGCTGAACAAAATATCACATAATAATTCTGAAATATCGGTAGAAATCTTCTCGCCGTTCATAGTGTATCTATCATCAATAAACGACACAGTAAACGACAGACATTGGGCGTCGCCTACTTTGGATACATCGCTGTATATAGATGCACCATATAAGTAACTGCATCTTTTGCTAAGCGACCTTAGTGTAGGATATTTGCTACAACTACGGGTTAACACCTGTGCAAGCAACGCATAATGTGAGGCTGTATCCTTAGCCATAGGGACATAGGCACTTACTGTTATACGGGCTGTCTTAAATCTATTATCACTTATTGTATTAAAATAAACGCTATCGGCTATTTTTTGTCTTAAAAAAGAACTCAATTAAATCAACTCCAAGTAATATTTGCATATAATGATTATAATTTTATTTGTAAAATTTTATTTTGCTTGATTAAATTCGTTTTGGTAATAATCACAAATAGTTTGTAGACAACATTTTTGGCACTGCGGGTTACGGGCAACGCACACCGCTCTACCGTGCAATACTATACGATGACAAAAATCGTTACTCTCGGCTGGGTTGAGTAAATCACGCATTAAAAATTCTATCTTTTTGGCATCTTTTATATTATGGAAGCCAAGTCTTGATGTTATTCGGATAAAATGTGTATCAACAACAACAGCAGGCTGATTGTAAATATCACCAAGCACTAAATTTGCGGTCTTGCGACCTATCCCTGGTAAAGATATAAGGTCATCAATGTTATCAGGGACCTTGCCATCAAACCTATCGCAGAGCATCTTACCCATCGCTACAAGGTCCTTTGCTTTAGTTTTGTATAAACCGCAGGTTTTTATGTATTGTTCAACCTCCGAAACGGTTGCGTTGGCAAAATCTTGTGCGGTCCTAAATCTTGCGAAAAGGTTGGGAGTGACTATATTAACCCTTGCGTCTGTACATTGTGCGGCAAGTCGTGTAGCAACCAACAATTGTAATGGGTCGGTATATTGGAGTGAACATATAGCATCAGGATACTCTTGCTTTAATTTTTGAACAGCTAAATCTGCTTTATCTTTAAGTATAATAATCAAGCACTCCCTTGCATATAATAATATAATATAATAATACCACAAAATAGTAATTTTTACAATATAAATTAAAGTAAATAATAAAAATTAATTGCAGACATAATGCAACAGTTTTATCGTAAAATAAATGTTATGATAAATTTTGCTGTCTTAATAGATATAGGAGGTGTTATAATGAGTTACTATGTAAATTTAACAGTCGAAGGGGACATTGATGACTTTATATTTCAGGAAGAAGAATGGTACGAAAGTGAAAGATAAAAAAATAAAACTTGACTTTATTGTCTATATATGCTATAATTTGTTCAAACTACTACCGAGTAGAAATGCAAGAGCATTTGTAACACATCGTTAGGTCTTAGAAGATGTGTTATAAATGCTTTATTTTTTGGAGGTTTTTATATTATGCAAAAGATTAAGGCATTTGTAAATTATTTTTCTAAAACAGAGATAGCACTCTGGCTAATATCTGTCACAACAATTATTGTATCGTTTTTTATCTTTGACAGCAAAAGTTATCTAACGCTTGTTGCCACACTTATCGGTGTAACATCACTTATATTTTGTGCTAAGGGCAACCCGTTTGGGCAATTACTTATGATATTATTCAGTGCAATTTACGGATATATCTCATACGAATTTACATATTACGGAGAGATGCTTACCTATGTCGGTATGACATTACCTATGGCAGTTTTTTCGTTGATAGCTTGGTTAAGAAACCCTTACAAAGGCAACAAAGCAGAGGTTGAGGTTAATAAAATCAGCAAATTAGAAACAATAATTATGTTTATTCTAAGTGCCATTGTTACTTTTATATTTTATTTTATACTTAAATATTTTAACACCGCTAATCTAATACCAAGCACTATATCGGTAACAACAAGTTTCTTGGCGGTTTATTTGACATTTAGGAGGAGTGCCTATTATGCACTCGCCTATGCGTTTAATGACATAGTTTTGATAGTTTTATGGGCTTTGGCAACTATGCAAGATGTTTCGTATTCTTCTGTCTTGATATGCTTTATTGTATTTCTTGCAAATGATATATATGGTTTTATAAATTGGAGAAAAATAAGTAAAAGACAGTCAAATAGTTTCTAAAAATAAACAGGCATTAACTATAATAACAGAAGGAAAAATCATTACACTTTAATTTTACAAAAATATTTTTAAAAAGACTTGATTTTTTTTATCTTTTGTAGTATAATAATACCGTTAAATCGAAAGATGCCGGTGTGATGGAATTGGCAGACGTAGTGGACTCAAAATCCACCGGTAGCGATACCGTGCCGGTTCGAGTCCGGCCACCGGCACCACAGGAGTACTATCCGAACTTTTTATGACGAAAGCCTTATTTGGCTTAACATTTTACCGCAGATGATTTTCATTTGTGGTTTTTTGTTTATTTAAAGACTCCCCCTAACTTTTGGGGCAAGTTATTAATATTGTATTAGATTTTTATATAAAGCAAAAGGCAGGTTAACATTACAATTAACCTGCCTTTTGTTTTTGTACTACCTGTATGCTTGGCCTAATTATTTACAAAATAAAATCTTAAAAATATTTTTTGTGTTCATACATATTTCATCTAATGAATATCCTGACTTTGCGGTGAAATAACCAAGAACTTGATTTACCATTCCATCAGTAAAAAAGGCAACCTCAAATTTCAAGGTATCAGATTTTTTAAAATTAGAATTATTGTTTAATGAATTATATAACTTCTCCAATATTAAACGGTTCAGTTTTTTTAGAAAAATTTGCGGTTCATTAGATGAAAGTAAAAGTTTATACATATCCTGATTTTCTCTTAAATAGTCGATGATTTCATCTAAACATTCGAAAATATCATTTAAAGTATCTAACTTTTTCGTATTTTCAAATAAGACTTTTATTATCTCCGCTTCTAATTCTTCTGCAACATCATAAATGCTATCATAATGGTTATAAAATGTTCCCCTGTTTATATCCGCCCTTTTAACCAACTCAGTAACTGTTATTTTGTTTAATTCTTGATTTTCTTTTATAAGTTCAGCAAAAGTATTTCTTATTATATAATTTAACTAATATAAATGTAGCAGAAAGAATAAGAGAACTTTGTACTATTAAGGTTTTAGGCTTTTATGATAATGAAACAACAATGTATATTTACAGAGAAACAATTATATTATCAGCAATAGGAATTGTTGTAGGATGGATTATTGGAATAATTCTGCATGCTTACATATTGAATGTTGTACCACCGAACGAGGTAATGTTTAACCCTATTGTTTGGGTTGGTGCTTACATCATACCTCTTGTTTCGATATCGGTAGTATCATTTGTCTTGAAATATTATGTAAACGGTAATTTAAAAACGGTAGATATGCTTGAAGCATTGAAGTCTGTTGATTAAAAAGCCATACCACTAAAAATTTTATAAATATCTCCTTATATAGCACCAAACAACTCCCAAAGTTACATAACTTTGGGAGTTGTTTTGCGTGATAATGTTTCTGTGTTATTTATAATAATGATTGCCTATTAAATGATTTATTTAATTTTTAGGTATTTGATGTTGTTTAGGTTAAAGTTCTTTTATAACCTTGCAGGTGTTCCCGACTGCTACAACATTTGACGGTATATCCTTTGTTACTACACTACCCGCACCTATTACAACATTATCCCCGATAGTTACGCCCGCAAGTACAATTACATTACCGCCTATCCAAACATTGTTTCCAACCTTAATCGGTTTTGCATATTCTAAGCCTTTGTTTCTAATTCTGTAATCTAAAGGGTGTCCCGCTGTGTAAAAGGCACAATTAGGTGCGACAAAGACATTATCGCCAAACTCTACCCTTGCACAATCTAATATTATGCAATTATGGTTCATATAAAAATTTTCTCCGACAAAAATATTATAACCGTAATCGCACCAAAAGTTTTGCTCTACTATTATTTGCTCACCTGTTTTTGCAAATAATTTTTTGATTAATTTGTCCCTGCTCCCAATATCCGACGGTTTTAGGTTGTTATATTTAAAGCATATATCCTTAGCCCTGCACCTGTCACTTATTAGTTCCTTATCATAATTAGCATCGTATAACTCCCCTGCTAACATCTTATCCCTCTCTGACATAACTTTGCTCCAATCATAATAAAATACCGTTTAATTTATCCATATAATAACATAATAACTTTTTGCTGTCAATATAACAATTATTGCTTATGCTGTAATTAATAACATAAAAACAAGTCCCGACTAATTAAGTCGGGACTTGTTGTGGCTGGGCTAGCTGGATTTGAACCAGCGAGATGACGGAGTCAAAGTCCGTTGCC
>CAZZHP010000003.1:0-26111 GCA_964653925.1 uncultured Eubacteriales bacterium
ACCATTGCTCTGATTTTATTTTTAAAAGTGTCCTATTTGATATTGCAATTTAGAGCCAATAATTTAATATGAAATTTTGTAAAATACTTGACATTA
This sequence comes from uncultured Eubacteriales bacterium, assembly GCA_964653925.1. Classification (GTDB taxonomy): domain Bacteria; phylum Bacillota; class Clostridia; order Oscillospirales; family Acutalibacteraceae; genus CAZXCG01. Next base: position 97 of record CAZZHP010000003.1, read on the forward strand.
GGTTGTTAAAGTTATAAAATAATAGTAATTATAATTCGTGTATTATCGCTTTTTATATATAAATATATTGTTGCAAAATTTATAAATTCTAAATAAATAATAAAATACATATATAAAGTTGTGCGGACTTATATATTTTTCGTCTTATAAATAATAAAACTAAAATTTAATTTGGAGGTAGTTTAGTGGATTTTGAAAGAGTAAGAGATAAGATAAAGAATAAATCAAAAAACAGTAACAAAAAAAAGCACATAAGTTATAAAACAACAAAAAAGAAAAAAGATACCCAAAATATTGCAAAAACTAAACATAGCAAAAAAACAATATCATTTACTGATGAAGATATAGCATTTGCTTATGATTATAATAATTCTGTCAACAAGAAAAATAATTATAAATATGATAAGTTAGATAATGAACCGGCACCATCTGTTAGAATAGCGTTCTTGGGTGGACTTAACGAGATTGGCAAAAATCTCACATTAATTGAATGTAACAATGATATTATTATTTTGGACTGCGGTATGGCATTCCCTGACACCGATATGCTTGGTGTTGACCTTGTTATACCAGATTTTACCTATATTGAGCAAAATATGGACAAGGTTCGTGGTGCGGTTATAACTCACGGACACGAGGACCATATAGGCGGTCTGCCATTCCTACTTAGTAAGCAAATTAAAATTCCTATTTACGGTACTGCTCTAACAATAGGTCTTATAGGTAACAAACTTAAAGAGCATAACCTTTTTAATAAGGCTAATCTTAATAATGTCAAGGCGGGTGAAACCATCAGGTTAGGCTGTATGGCGGTTGAGTTTATACATGTAAATCACTCAATTCCAGATGCGGTAGCACTTGCTATACACACTCCGGCAGGCACAATCGTTCATACAGGCGACTTCAAGATTGACTATACACCGATTTTCGGCGGTATGATAAATTTATCTCGGTTTGCCCAACTCGGCGACAGTGGCGTGCTTGCTCTTATGGCGGATAGCACTAACGCAGGTCATTCGGGATATACCGCCTCTGAACGCACTGTTTCGGAGTCATTCGAGAACCTGTTCCGCAGAGCAGAAAAATACAGAATTATAATCGCAACATTTGCCTCAAATATCAGCCGTGTGCAACAGATTATCAACTGTGCAGCTCAGAATGACCGCAAAGTAGCATTTTCGGGCAGAAGTATGATAAACTATATGTCAGTCGCAACGGAACTTGGTTATTTAAAGGTTCCGGAGGGAACTTTGATTGATATTGATATGCTTAACAAATATCCGCCTGATAAGGTTGTACTTGTTACAACAGGCAGTCAGGGCGAACCTATGTCTGCGTTGGCTCGTATGGCGTATTCCGACCATAGAAAGGTTTCTGTCGGCAACGGTGACTTTATCATAATCTCGGCTAACCCAATCCCAGGTAATGAGAAAACTGTCGGTAATGTTGTTGATGAACTCCTAAAGCGTGGTTGTGAGGTAGTTTACGAGTCTATGTACGAGGTTCATGTATCCGGACACGCAAGGCAAGAGGAACTCAAACTAATTCATTCACTTGTTAAACCTAAATATTTTATACCTGTTCACGGCGAGCAAAAGCATTTGCACAAGCACGCTAAATTAGCCGAAAGTTTGGGTATGAGCCATAAAAATATCTATATCGGTGATATCGGCAGACAAATTGAGATAAGCCGTAATTATATCAAAGAGGTTAACCGTGTACCGGCGGGCAAGGTATTTGTTGATGGTATCGGTGTCGGCGATGTCGGTAGTATTGTGTTGCGTGATAGAAAGCACCTTGGCGAAGATGGACTTATTATAGTTGTTGCATCACTTGATATATATGATGGACACATTGTCAGCGGTCCTGATATTGTTTCAAGAGGTTTTGTATATGTAAAAGAGAACGAAATGTTACTCGAAGAAGTCAAGAAAGTTGCTTTTAATACTATAAATGATTGCATAGACTCCAATGTTCACGAATGGGGCATAATCAAAAACGATATCAAAGATAGTGTTGCTAAACTTATATTGCAAAAGACTAAGCGTAAACCTATGATTTTACCTATCCTTATGGAAGTTTAACTATATATTTTAGTATAATTAAAATAACAGATTAAAAAGGAGGATACAAAAATGAAGGTTGTATTACTTGCAGATGTAAAGTCACTCGGTAAAAAGGGTGAACTTGTAACTGTTTCTGATGGCTATGCGAGGAATTTTCTTTTTCCAAAAAATTTAGCCAAGGAGGCTAACTCGCAGGCTATGAACGAACTCAAAAATGCACAAGAGGCAAAGCAGTTTAAGATTGATACAGACAAAAAAATTGCTAACGAGCACAAGGCTAAACTTGAGGGCGTTGTATTTCAAATGAAAGCAAAGGCAGGACAGAACGGCAGATTATTCGGTAGTATAACTGCCAAAGAAATTAGTGCCGAGATTAAAAAGCAAATGAACATTGATGTTGATAAGCGTAAAATTACACTCGATACAGAGATTAAGGCATTTGGCACATATAATGCCGAAGTCAAACTTTATACAGGCATAAATGCCAAAGTTAAAGTTCAGGTTAGCGAAGAATAATTTTATCTTGATAAGAGGTAATCAAAATGGCAGATAAAGAAATTACAACTATATATGATGGTCTTTCTTTGCCATATAGTGCAGAGGCAGAACAAGCGGTATTAGGCTCAATTATACTTGAACCTGATACTATAGATAGGGTTGCTGGTATATTAAATAAGCCAGATTATTTTCATCTATCAGTACATAGGTTGATATACTCCACTATGCTTGATATGTTTACATCAGGCAAGACGCTCGACTTTGTAACATTACTTGAAAATTTAAGGTTAAATAGCCAGTTTGACCAAACCAACGGCAAGACCTATCTTATCAAATTAACAGATAACTGCCCGTCTATATCAAATGTTGATATATATGCCAATATTGTAAGGGAAAAATACGATATTAGGCGACTTATGACTGCCGCAAGGGAGATTATAGATGAGTGTTCAGCCGGTGAAGATGAACCGTCTATACTTATGGACTCCGCTGAGCAGAAGATATTTGATATCAGACAGGGTAAAAATATTCAGGGCTTACAGAGGATTAACGAGGTTGTTATCCAAACCTTCGATAGACTCGATGCCCTTAATAATCAAGAAGATGATACTCTCAGACCTATCTCGACCGGCATAGGTGAACTTGATAAAGTCATTACAGGACTAAACCGTAGCGACCTTTTGCTCTTGGCGGCACGACCAGGTATGGGTAAAACATCTTTTGCACTCAATATTGCAAGGAGCGTTGCTTGTCAATCTAAAAAGACGGTTGCGTTTTTCTCGCTCGAAATGACAAAAGAACAACTTACCTCCCGTTTGCTGTCTACTGAGGCACTCGTTGGTGGTACTAAACTTAGGACAGGCAACCTAAATGATGAGGAATGGCAAAGGCTTGTGGCGGCCGGCGATATAATCAGCAAGGCGAAAATTTACCTTGATGATACTTCGAACATTACCGTCCCTGAGATGAAAGCAAAACTCAGGCGTATGCGTGAACTTGACCTTGTTATCATCGACTACTTACAACTTATGTCAACAGGTCGCCGTTCGGATAACCGTGTAAACGAGATTTCCGAGATTACCCGTAACCTTAAAATTATGGCAAAGGAACTTAATGTACCTGTGCTGACACTCTCACAGTTATCCCGTGCAAGCGAGCATAGATCCGACCATAGACCGCAACTCTCCGACTTGCGTGATTCTGGTTCTATCGAGCAAGATGCCGATATAGTTATGTTCCTTTATAGAGAGGGTTATTATGGAAATGATGGTGAGGCAAAGTCCGATGTTGACCAAAATGCCGGTGAATGCTTGGTAGAAAAGAACAGACACGGCGAAACCCGCCCAGTTAAATTGCATTGGCAGGGCGAATTTATGCGATTTACCTCGCCTGATAATATACATCGGGAACATTAATATTATGATTTCAAAAATTATAGATACAATACAAAAAAATAACCTTATCCAAAATGGGGATACCGTTATAGTTGCCTTGTCCGGCGGAGCAGATTCTGTAACTTTGTTACACTCTTTAAATGTAATTAGGTCGGAGTTGGGTTTCAGTCTAAGGGCAGCCCACCTTAACCATAACATTCGTGGGCAAGAGGCAATTAGGGATATGGACTTTTGCAATAATATTTGCTCTCAACTTGATATTCCTATTGATATTAAGAGTGTAGATGTTTTGTCTGTTTCTAATTTGCAAAAGATTAGTGTCGAACTTGCAGGCCGTAACGAACGCTACAAGTTTTTTGCGGAGTTATCGGATATTTATAACAATGTCAAGATAGCCACTGCACATACCGCATCTGATAATATCGAAACGGTCATTTTTAATCTTGCAAGGGGTACGGGCATTGACGGACTTTGCGGTATACCTGTTAGGCGTGATAATATTATCAGACCGCTTATAGACCTTACAAGAGCAAATATTGAGGAATATTGCCAATTAAACTCACTGGAATATGTTACAGATTCAACTAATTTGGAGCAAATATATAATAGAAACAAGATTAGGGAGAGTATTGTGCCTATATTAAGGCAACTTAATCTGTCGGTTGAAGATGCCTGTACCAGAATGTGTAGGCAAATGGCAGATATAAGTGATTATTTATCAGGGCAGACATTACAGGCACTTGATGATTGCAGGACTAAGTTTGGGTACTCTTGCGGTAAACTCATAGAGTTGCCAAACGCAATTAGAGATAGAGCCTTGATACTTATTGCTAAGAATGCCGGTGTCGAAAATTTGGGGAAAAAACATATTGATTTATGTGCCGATATTGTATATAATAGTGGTATTGTAAATTTGCCAAACGACTTTTTTGCTATATCCAAGCAGGGCATTTTTAGAATATCGCAAAACTTAAATGCAGAAAAATTTGTTAGCATAGAATTAAAAAATAATACTTCGTTCTATTTTAATGATAAATTTTATAGTTTTGAATTTTCAGATATACAAACTGATGGCTCTTTTGCTGTTGATTTTGGTTTACCTATTGTTTTGCGTAATAGGCAAGATGGCGATACATTTACATTACCGTATAGGAATGTTACCAAAACACTCAAAAAACTTTTTAATGAACTTAAAATTCCCAGCGAAAGCAGAAACAGCTTGCTTTTATTAGAGCAAAACAGTAATATTATTTGGATAGAGGGTATAGGCTCATCTAAAATTAAAATAGATGGCAATAAAAAATATTTGAAAATAAATATTAATTAGGTTAAGGATAATTGTAAAAAGAGGTATTTATATTATGCACGAAAGTTTTAACGATTTACAGGAAGTAATTATTACAGAGGAGGAACTCTCGCAAATAACGGATAAATTAGCAAAGCAACTCAACCGTGATTACAGTGGCAAAAATCCCTTGTTTGTAGCGTTACTCAAAGGTAGTGTTTTCTTCTTTGCAGACCTTGTTAAAAAGATAGATATTAACTGCGAGTTGGAGTTTGTACGGGCTGGAAGTTACAAAGGTACAAGTACAACGGGCAAGGTTAATATTGACAAATCAAATTATGATAACTTTGTAGGTAGAGATATTGTTATTATCGAGGATATAGTTGATACAGGTATTACCCTGACCAATGTAATAGTAAAGTTTTTGCAAGAAGGTGCAAAGTCAATCAAAGTTTGCACATTACTCGACAAACCAAGCAGAAGACAAGTTGAGTTAGTACCTGATTATTGTGGCAAGGTTATCCCTGACTTATTTGTTGTAGGTTATGGACTTGATTTTAACGAGAAATACCGCAATTTACCATACATAGGCTATTTAAAACAAGAAATTTATTTATAAAACCAAGATAAAAAGTAATACTATAAAAGGAGTGATTTTATGGATAATAAGAAAAAATGGAAAAATTTGTTGCTGTATTTAGGTATTCCAATTATAGCAATTTTGATTGGTGTGTTTTTCTTCCAAAAAGATACCAATAACCAGTACACATATTCTCAGATTGTTTATTATTTCAAAGACCAGCAGGTTGAGAAATTTTCATTAAATGCCGGTACAGGCGAGATAAGGCTCAAACTTGATAACGGCAAGATAGTTACCACCAAACTTGCAAGCGTATCATTATTTTACGAAGATGTTAAAGAATATATTGATGAATATAATGAGGGCAAATCTGCTGACGAGCGTTTGCTCTTTGATATAGAGAGAGCAAGCGACAATTCTATTTTGACCGATATTTTCGGCACTGTAATTATGGCAGTAATCTTAATTGGTGCTTGGCTATTCATTATGCGTAAAGCAGGCGGAATGGGTGGCAAAGAACTTACTTTTGGCAAGGCAAGATTTAAAAAAGTAAATAACGAGGATGGCAAGAAAACTACTTTCGCCGATGTTGCCGGTGCCGATGAGGAGAAAGAGGAACTCGTAGAAATAGTAGAATTTCTCAAGGAACCTGATAAATTTACCAAACTTGGTGCCAAAATTCCAAAGGGCGTTTTGCTCGAAGGCCCCCCAGGAACAGGTAAAACATTACTCGCAAGAGCAGTCGCAGGCGAGGCACAAGTGCCATTCTTCTCAATTTCGGGTTCTGACTTTGTAGAAATGTTTGTCGGTGTCGGTGCATCAAGAGTCAGAGATTTATTTGATAATGCCAAGAAGAATAGCCCGTGTATTGTTTTTATTGATGAGATTGATGCCGTAGGTCGCCAAAGAGGCACTGGACTTGGTGGCGGTAATGATGAGCGTGAACAAACCCTCAACCAACTCCTTGTAGAGATGGACGGCTTTGGTGAAAATACAGGTGTTATCGTTATGGCTGCTACAAACAGACCTGATGTACTCGACCCTGCACTCAAAAGACCAGGTAGATTTGATAGACAAATTATAGTTAATTACCCTGATATGAAGGGCAGAGAGGCAATATTAAGAGTTCACGCAAGGAACAAACCGCTTGCACCTGATGTTGACCTTAGGACTGTTGCACAGTCTACATCAGGCTTTACGGGGGCGGACCTCGAAAATTTACTCAACGAATCTGCCTTACTTGCCGCACGGGAGAACAAAAAGGCCATAACAATGGACGAGATTGCAAGGGCAACTATTAAGGTTGTCGTAGGTACAGAGAAGAAATCTCACATTGTATCTGACAGGGAAAAGCAAATCACTGCATACCACGAGGCAGGTCATGCTATCGCACACTTTGTATGCGAAACACAGGACAATGTTCACCAAATCTCGATTATTCCAACGGGTATGGCTGGCGGTTATACTATGTCAATTCCAAGTGATGATAAGGCATATCATTCCAAAACTTACTTGCAAGAGAGTATTATAACCTTGCTTGGCGGTAGAATTGCAGAGGAAATTGTACTTGGCGAGATTGATACAGGTGCGTCTAACGATATAGAAAGAGCATCAAAACTTGCACGGAATATGGTTACTAAATACGGTATGAGCGAGAAACTCGGCCCTGTTAATTATGCCGGTGATAATCAAGAGGTATTTATCGGCAGAGATATGGGACAAAAATGTATATATTCTGAGGCAACCGCCGCAACTATTGACGAAGAAGTACGCAGAATAATCGGCGAGGCTTACACAGCCTGTGAACAAATCATCAAGGATAATCTTGATAAACTTCATAAGGTAGCACAATTCCTCATAGTTCACGAGAAAATGACAGGCGAACAATTTAATTCAGTTATGGAGTCTGACGACACCGCCGAAGCCTAATTATCTTTAAACTAAATAGTACTAACAAAATAATACTAATAAATAACACTAACAAAATGCCAAATCTGTATTTATCGCAGACTTGGCATTTCCGTTTTATATGAAACCATACCTTTCGGCATGGATAATCTACCGTGAACATTCCGCTCTACTTCGGTTTGTGACCCCAAATTTATATGTATAGTCGGTTGTAAGCGACAATAGGCCTATTTTAGTTCGACAAATTGTGTGGATATCTTGAAAATATTTATTTGGTATGCTATACTTAACTTATGAATTATAATTAAAATTACATGAAAGACTCGCTATCTATGGGTGAAATTCTTGCTCCGTATGTTTATGGAAAAGTAGGACGCAGGTGTAATGATATTATTTATTTTAGTGTTGAATAGAAAGGTGAGATTTAAGCCATGAATACAGATAACCTACATACTCTTATTGATAGATATGAGGAGAACTATTATACAATCAATGACTCCAACCATAATGAGAAATTCAAATGGGAGGCAGTGCGAGGCTTTCGTGATGTGTGGTTCTCAGAGGAGTCAAAAGGGCTTCCGTTTAGTAAGAAGTTTGACTTGGCAATGAAGAACAGTTCAATTATGATAAATAATAGTATGATTTCGCCGACAGCCGGTATAGTAAAAATGGCGGAACAAAGGCCGGAAGAGATAGAAGCCTTATTTACTGACTTGCTGTATGCCCCGTATAGTTCTGTTGAACAGTTGCAGGAGTATATGGATACATTCCTTGATAAGACAGAAGTAATGCGTCAGGAATTATTCCCACGGTTCTATCGCTATAAGCAGGACAGACACGCCGTCTCCTGCTATTTGGCATTCTTTGCCCCAGAAAGACATTTCGTATATAGATACAGTGATGCGGAAGAATTTGCTCTACACATTGAATATGGCAAGGATATTGGCTCGGGCTTAAATTTTAACTTATCAAACTATTACGAAATGGCAAACATAGTCGTTCAGGCATTTAAAGAACACCCAAGCCTTATAGAGAAGCATAACAAACTGTTCAAGGACAGTGATATCTACTTCTACGATGAAAGTCTGCATTTGATGGCATTCGACCTCATGTATTGTTGTAGATGCTATAACTTTTATGGTGGTATAGAACATGCAAGGAAGAAGGATAGCATCAAAGCATATACGGCTCAGCAATTAAGAGAAAAAGAAATAATGGAGTGCAAGCAAAGAATTGAAGAACTTGAATCAGAGATTCATCAAATAGATGTTAGTTTAGATGAATATCAGGAAATTTCTCTGCTTGGGGTTGAAGTAACACAGGCTAAGTATGGTACAGGTGTTGTTATCGAGCAAGATGGCAATAAGATTAGGGTTAAATTTGAAAATGCAGAATTAGTTTTCATTATTAACAAGAAATACACACAAAGACCACGCTTTGAGGATGATGAGGATATTGTTGAAGCATTTACCATGTATGATGATTTACTTCTAAAAAAGCAAAAACTCGAAAAGGAACTCGAAGTTGTGCGTATAAAGAAGGCTCGTTAAAAAGTGAGATTTTACTGTAATGTCTGACGAGGATAATCTTCCTAATATACAGACTCTATTAAAGGAGCAGAATTTGTTGTAGAGTACATAATATATGTTTGTCCATGATTTTCAAAGGTATTTTGAATATCCCTTTTGGGGGTGGGGAATACTATAATTTCTCACTGTAACAGAACAAGGCGACTACCATAAGGTAATCGCCTTAAATTTTGCCTATTAATAAATTAACAAATTACAAATCACAGCTACAACCGTGTTCGTGGTCACACTCCTCGATTTTGCCAATAATCGGCTCTGGGTCTATACCTTTTCTGGTGTAATAATCAGCCAAAGCCGCCTTGATAGCTTGTTCTGCAAGCAGGGAACAGTGAACCTTTACAGGTGGAAGTCCATCAAGGGCCTCCATAACTGCCTTGTTAGTAAGTTTTAGGGCCTCATCAATAGTTTTGCCCTTGATAAGTACAGTCGCCATACTGCTTGTGGCAATAGCGGCACCGCAACCAAAGGTCTTAAAACGGCAATCAACTATTACGCCGTTTTCAACCTTGATATACATTTTCATAATATCTCCGCATTTGGAGTTACCAACTTCACCTATTCCATCTGCGTCAGGAATTTCGCCGACATTTCTTGGATTAGCAAAGTGGTCCATTACTTTTTCTGAATATGACATTTTATTTACCTCCGTAAATCTAACTGTAAAACTTTATTATTAAGTATTTTTAATTATTTTTTCCCATAGTGGTGAGAAACTACGCAAATATTCAACAATCTTTGGAACAGTTTCTATTATATAATCAATATCTTCCTCTGTTGTTTCATCACTAAACGAAAGTCGCATACTGCCGTGTGCTATCTCGTGAGGCAGACCAATTGACAACAATACATGACTAGGGTCTAAACTGCCTGATGTACAAGCTGAACCCGAAGACGCACTAATACCTGCCAAATCGAGTCTTAAAAGTAAGCTCTCACCCTCGATGCCCTCAAAACACATATTAACATTACCGGCTAAACGGTTAATTCTATCACCGTTTACCCTTGAACGCTCGATTTTGAGCAACGAATCAATGAGCCTATCACGCATGGCTGTGAGTCGTTTGGTACGCTCGTCCATTGTCTGTATAGCAATTTCCAATGCTTTATGAAGTCCGACAATACCTGCAACATTTTCTGTTCCGGCACGTTTACCACGCTCTTGTGCTCCGCCGTCAATGATGTTTTTAAGCCTTACGCCCCTGCGAATATACAAAGCACCGCAACCCTTTGGACCGTGGAATTTATGTCCTGTAAGTGACAAAAGGTCAATATTTTGCTCACGAACATTTATAGGAACATTTCCGACAGCCTGTACGGCATCAGTGTGGAACAATACCCCCGCCTCACGGCAAATTTTGCCTATCTCCGCTATCGGTTGAATAGTACCAATCTCGTTGTTAGCATACATTATTGTGACTAATGCAGTTTGGTCTGTAATAGTGTCTTTTACATCTTGCGGTCTAACAATACCGTTTTCGTAAACATCAAGATATGTTACAGTAAAGCCCTCTTTTTCAAGAGCATTACAGGTATGCAATACTGCGTGATGTTCAAATTTTGAGGTAATAATGTGTGTTTTGCCCTTCGCTTTAAGTTCACGGCAAACACCTTTAATTGCCCAGTTGTCAGATTCACTGCCGCCTGATGTAAAGTAAATCTCATCTGCTCTGCTTGCACCGAGCAAATCAGCAATACCTTGCCTTGCGTTTTCAAGTGCTTTTTTCGCCTCGCCACCTATTTGATAAAGGCTTGATGGGTTGCCGTATATTTCGGTAAAATACGGCATCATAGCTTCAAGCACCTTAGGGGAGAGCTTGGTAGTAGCAGCATTGTCAGCATAAATTTTTCTCATAATATTTGACTCGTCCTTTTGAAAAATTATATTATATATTTTTGAAAATTCAACTATTTGTGAATTGAAGTATAGCATCTACTGCAAGTCTGTCACAGCGTTCATTCTCTGGGTGTCCGGCATGACCTTTTACCCAAATAACCTCGATTTGATGCTTATCATAAAGGGTCAGGAGTTCGTCCCACAGGTCCGGATTAAGTGCCTTATCTTTTTTATTTCGCATCCAACCGTTCTCTTTCCACTTTTTAGCCCAACCAAGTTTAAGTGCGTTGCAGACATATTGCGAGTCACTGCACAACTTAACCTTACAAGGTTCTTTGAGCAGTTTTAGTGCAGAGATTACGGCAAGCAACTCCATACGGTTATTAGTAGTATGCTTTTCACCGCCGGAAATTTCTTTTTCAACATCTTTATAGCGGAGTATAGCACCCCAACCGCCGACACCAGGGTTGCCCTGACAGGCACCGTCGGTGTAGATTTCTACTTCTTTCAAGTAAATCTTCCTCAACAAAACTTATTTTAGGATAAAATACTTTGATAATTCAAAGCAAATTTATTATCCCACAATTATTTATATTCTATCACGAAACAGTCTTTTTTGCAACTATTTTTTCCATTCTTTTGTAACTTATTCTAATATTTTTAAAATTACTGATTATGTACGGATAATTACAGCAATTAAAAACAAATTAGGATATAGTTAGCGGTAACTAACTATATCTATATATTACCACTGATTAATATTTTTGTCAAGTAATATAAACACGAAATCTCTGTTTATCAGGCAGATTTTGTTAATATTTTAAAATTATCAATTTTTTTATTGTAAAAGTGTTGACAATTTAACTGTTTTGTGGTACTATATAAAGGCAGTCGGAAATTCCGAGTGCAAACTGAATAAGCTGGTGTAGCTCAGTTGGTAGAGCAGCTGATTTGTAATCAGCAGGTCGGGGGTTCAAGTCCGTCCACCAGCTCCATCAGGACATAAGGTTGCTACTAATAGCAACCTTATTATATGGGAGAATTCCCGAGTGGCCAAAGGGGGCAGACTGTAAATCTGTTGTCAGTGACTTCGGTGGTTCGAATCCACCTTCTCCCACCAGTAGTAGAGAGTTGTATTTTACAACTCTCTTTTTTATATTTCGCATTTAATTACCAAAAGAATTATTATCAGAATTATTAAAAATAATAATTTTGTGAGAAATAATCACAAATCGATACAACAAGTTGAATTTAGTTTAATATTTTTGTAAAAATATGGAAGTTTGGTGGTTATTTTGCGTAAAAGGGTGCTTTCAAAAGTTTGGGTAATATTCATTTTGTTGCTTATTACAATTATCTTTCCGCAAAAATTCAGTTGCGAAAGTAATAATAAATTCCTATTATCAAATTCAAACTCCATTTTTTTGATTAACCTAAGCACACACAACGCAAGCATTAATAAACTGTATCCGACCGAAGATTTAATTAACATAAATTCTTACAACTATATATTAGATGTCAAAATTTCAGATAATAATATTTATGTAATGTCCGAAAATTACAGTGACGCCAGAAATTTAGTCATAGAAAAATTCGGTTTTAACGGCAAACTGATTGATAAAATTATAATAAATATATCAGATGATTATAAATCAAACAGTTACTCTGTGTTAAACGACTGCGTTTATTTTATAAGTCATCAAAATTCCAGCGAGGTAATAGGCTTAGATTTTAACGGTAATGTATTATTCCAAAATAATTTTAACAGTAAAATTAATTCTATATATAACTGTAACGACAAAATAATTGCAACATCATTAAATGACATCTATATTATAGAAAATAACAGAGCCACAAAATATAATTCAGATGATATAAGATTACCGATATATCAATTAGATAACTCCTATTTTGTAGATTTTAATGGTGATATTTATAATATATCCCAAAATATAACCAAGATACCAAGTGATAATATAGATTTTGTAGTCCAAAACGGCACAGTAAGTAGCAATTATGTTTGCTTAGTTAATAATAATGTGTTGTACGCCTTATCGTTTGACGGACAAAATTTGTTGATGGCAGAATTTAATAACAGGATAATTTCCGCAAGGGCTGTAACGGGGACAATTTTTGTATTGACTGATAATATGAATATTTACAATGTGTCCGAGAGCGACTTTGTAAATATTAACTCACAGGATAAATCTCCGACAACTGACATTTACATAAATAGTGATGATTATTATGTTGATACAGAAAATTACCTTATAACCCAAGTTGACCCAGACACGAGTATAACTCAATTTTGCGAAAAATTGAGCCATAATTTTACTGATTTATATATATTTGATAGGCAATACCAAGTAAGCAGTGGCAAGATTTGTACCGGATATATTGCGAGATTTTGCCTTAATAATCAAAATTATGATTTCACAGTAATAGTCAGGGGTGATATAAACAAAAATGGAATTTGCAATAATGCAGACAAAGATTTGTTAATTGATTATTTGATAGGCAAAATTAATTTGGATAATGTAGCATTGATTTCTGCCGATATAAATTTAAATAATGAAGTAAATTTACAAGATTTATATTTGTTAAAGCAGATAAAACAGTAAAAAGTATTGACTTTTTCTGCATTTAATGATATTATAATTAAGGAAAGCAACAATAAAGGATATGAATTTGGCTTATCTTCAACAGAGAGTGTATTTAATAGCTGGAATAATACATAGTAGAGACTCCATTTTTACCACCTTTTAGCAACAGACAGGAAATGGTCTGTCGGATAACTCCGTTATAAGTTTTAAGAGGGTATGTTGTATTTATATAACATTGTGTGTTTTATGAGTAAATATGCCAAAAGTTGGGTGGAACCACGAACGATTTTTCGTCCCAATGCTGATGATAGCATTGGGACTTTTTTGTTATCATTAGCAAATAAATAATATATATTTTATATTTTGAAAGGAAGTTTACTATGATTAAGGTTGAACTTAGGGGTGGCTCTGTAAAGGAGTTTGAACAGGGTATCAGTGTTGCCGATGTTGCTAAATCACTCGGCGGTGGCATTTACAAGTCTGCTTGTGCCTGCAAGATTGACGGCAAGGTTGCGGACCTGCGTACAGTACTTACTAACGATTGCAGTTTAGAGATTATTACATTTGATGACCCAGACGGCAAGAAGGCGTTCCGTCATACTGCATCACATATCCTCGCACAAGCAGTTAAGAGGCTTTATCCTACCGCTAAATGTGCTATTGGTCCGGCTATTGACAATGGCTTTTACTACGACTTTGATGTTGAGAAGCCTTTTACAGCCGATGACCTCAAAAAAATTAAAGAAGAAATGAAGAATATCGTTAAATCAGGTATCGAGATAGAACGCTTTGAATTACCAGTTGATGAGGCAATTAAGTTGCTTGAAAGTATGGACGAGCCGTACAAGGTTGAACTTGCATCAGAACACGCATCAAAGGGCGAAAATATAAGTTTCTATAAGCAGGGTGACTTTACAGACCTTTGTGCAGGCCCACACCTTATGAGTGTTTCTGCAATCAAGGCTATTGAACTTACAAACTGTACAGGTGCTTATTGGAGAGGCGACGCTACCAAGGCACAACTTTGCAGAGTTTACGGTACAGCATTCCCAAAGGCATCACAACTCGAAGAATATCTCAAAATGGTCGAGGAGGCAAGGAGCAGGGACCACAACAAGCTCGGCAGAGAGTTAGAATTATTTACAACTAACGAGCTTATCGGTCAGGGCTTGCCAATCTTGCTCCCAAAGGGTGCAAGGGTAATTCAACTTTTGCAAAGATTTGTAGAAGATGAGGAGCAAAAGCGTGGTTGGTTATTAACCAAAACACCTTATATGGCTAAGAGCGACCTTTATAAACTGAGTGGCCACTGGGATCACTACCGTGACGGTATGTTTGTACTTGGCGACCCTGACAAGGACAGGGAGGTATTTGCACTCCGCCCTATGACCTGTCCTTTCCAATATCAAGCATATCTTAACCGAAGTCGTTCCTATCGTGATTTACCGCTCAGATATAACGAAACATCTACACTCTTCCGTAACGAGGCAAGTGGCGAGATGCACGGACTTATCCGTGTCAGACAATTTACAATTTCAGAGGGACACCTTATGTGTACACCTGAACAACTCGAACAGGAGTTTAAATCCTGTCTTGAACTTGCTATTTATATGCTCAAAACACTTGGGCTTTACGAAGATGTTTCTTACAGATTTTCACAATGGGATCCGGAAGACAGCCAAAAATATATCGGCACACCTGAACAATGGGCAGAAGCACAAGGAATTATGGAAAGAATTCTTAATCACCTCGAAATTCCTTATTCAATCGGTGTCGGCGAGGCTGCGTTCTATGGTCCGAAACTTGATATCCAAATTAAGAATGTATTTGGCAAAGAGGATACACTTATCACTATTCAGGTTGACCAACTCCTCGCTGAAAAATTTGGTATGGAATATGTTGACAGGGACGGCACCAAGAAAAATCCTTATATTATCCACAGGACATCTATCGGTTGCTACGAGAGAACACTCGCCCTGCTTATCGAAAAATACGCAGGTGCGTTCCCAATGTGGCTTGCCCCTGTTCAAGTTAAACTTTTACCTATTGCAGACCGCCACCTTGACTACCTATACGAGATTAAAAAGGAACTCGAAGCCAAAGGTATGCGTGTAGAGGTTGACGATAGAAGCGAAAAGATTGGCTACAAAATTCGTGAGGCTCAACTCGAAAAAATTCCTTATATGATAGTTGTCGGTGATAAAGATATAGAGAACAATACAGTCTCTGTCCGTAATCGTAAGGAGGGCGATATCGGCTCGATGTCCCTTGCTGAATTTATAAACAAGGCTGTCGAAGAAATTGACACCAAAAAACTTTGATAAACACAAAAATCTATATCTTAGCGAAAAGTAGCCGTATATCATCAGTATATGACTTTATCTAAGTAAAAACTTTAAAAATGATTAAAAAATATTTCAAAAAATACTTGCTTTTTTAAAATAGTTATAGTATAATGATATATGATATTAACGGTTTCGGCGAAAGAGGTGAAATTCATGAAGGAAAATACTCATCCAAAATATGAGCAAACAACAATTACATGTGCTTGTGGTAATGTTATTGAAACAGGCTCAACAAAGGAAAACATTCGTGTTGAAATTTGTTCACAATGTCATCCTTTCTTCACAGGAAAGCAAAAGCTCGTTGATACCGGTGGTCGTGTTGATAGATTCAAAAAGCGTTTCGGTATGCAAAATAATAAATAATTTTGTAATTGTTTACGACGGTACAGCATTTTGTACCGTCGTCTTTGTGTTTATATGTATTTATGAGGTATAACTATGGATAAATCATACAGAACTATCGAGCATAGTGCGGTGGCTGAGTTTATTGAGAGGCGTTCCAGATTTATTGGATATGCTTCACCTGTAACAACCGAGCAACAGGCACTTGACTTTATAGCCCAAATTCGCTCCAAGCATTGGGACGCAACTCATAATGTTTATGCTTACTGTCTGCGTGAGGGACAAATCAGAAGGTATAGTGATGACGGTGAGCCATCGGGTACGGCAGGGGTGCCAACACTTGATGTAATCTTAAAGAGCAATCTGACTGATATAGTGGTTGTCGGCACTCGGTATTTTGGCGGAGTGCTTTTGGGTGCAGGCGGTTTGGTTAGGGCGTATTCACATAGTGCAAGTATAGCAATAGAGGAGGCAAAGATTATTACAAGGAGTCTTTGCTCGTTTTGCAAGGTTGCCTGTGAATATAATCAATACGGCAAGGTATCCTCTACTGTTTGCGACTATGGCAGTGTTGTTGATAATTCCTTATTTTTGGATAAGGTCGAGGTAAGCTTTCATATTCCTTGCGATAGTGTCAACGCACTTAACAAGGCTTTGGCTGATGTAACTTGCGGAGAAGTCAAGGTAGAGGTTGAATATCAAGATTTTTGTACAGAAAAATAATTATTTTAAATATTTTTGAAAAAAATAGAGGATTTTTTAAAAAATTAGCGTATATATAAATGATAAGTTTGTTTTATGAAGTTTTTGTAATTGAATGGTGGTGGTATAATGGCTTTGCCTGAAAGTTTTTTGCAAGATTTAAAAATGCGAAATGACATTGACAGTGTTATCTCCTCTTATGTTAATCTCAAACGCAGGGGGCGTAACCTTGTCGGTTTGTGTCCGTTCCATAGCGAGAAAACGCCATCGTTTAATGTTTATACAGAGAGTTCCTCTTTTTATTGTTTTGGTTGCGGTGTAGGCGGAGATGTTATCAGTTTTATAATGAAGGCTGAAAATCTCGATTATATGGAGGCGGTAAAATTTCTCGCCCAAAGGTCGGGATTGTCTTTGCCCGAAAATAACTTTGATGACTCATCATCTAAACTGCGTATAAGGATATACGAGGCGAACCGTGAGGCTGCGAGGTTTTATCACAAAATGTTATATAGCCAAGAGGGTGAGTCTGCCCTTGCGTATTTGCGTAACCGTGCCTTAAAGGAGCAGACCATCAAGCATTTTGGGTTAGGTTATTCACCTGACTCGCCGTTTGCATTATCAAACCACTTAAAAAAAATAGGTTTTTCAGACAGCGAGATAGTAGCCGCCAACCTTGCAAATTACTCCAAAAGGGGTGGAATTTACGACAGATTTACTGACCGTGTTATGTTCCCGATTATAGATTTGCGTGGTAATGTAATAGCGTTTGGTGGCAGAGTAATGTCCGACAAAAAGCCAAAATACCTTAATACATCTGATACCCTCGTATTTAAAAAGAGTATGAATTTATTTTCGCTTAATAATGCCAAAAATTCTGATAACCGTACACTTATATTGTGTGAGGGTTATATGGATGTAATAGCCCTCAATCAAGCGGGTTTTACCAATTCCATAGCAACGCTCGGCACTGCTATCGGTGATGAACAGGCAATTATAATCAAGCGTTACGCAGATGAGGTTATTATTTGTTACGATGCTGACGAGGCAGGTCAAAAGGCGACTGCAAGGGCGATAAATATTTTAAGGAATGCCGGTATAAATATTAGGGTCATATCTATACCTGATGGCAAAGACCCAGATGAATTTTTGCGTAACAACGGGAATAATGCTCACGCTTCGTTTAAAAATATCTTAGATAACAGCGGTAATGATGTTGAGTATAGATTGTTTAAGTTAAAGAAATCTCTAAACATCAATACAACCGAGGGCAAGGTTACCTATCTTACAGAGGCTGCCAAATTATTAGCAACGCTCGATAACAACATAGAGATAGATATTTATGCCGATAAATTGAGTTTAGAGGTCGGTGTCGAAAAAACCTCTGTATTAAGTCAGGTTAAGAAGTTCTCCCAAAAGAAGAATATCGAGTCCGAGAATAAAAATTTCCGCAAAATTCAGCAGGAGATTAGCGGTTATCAGGATAAGGTAAATTTACAGAAGAACAAAAATCTTCGTGCCGCAAACGCTGAGGAGGGCATTTTAGCATATTTGCTTATACATCAGGATAAAGCCGAATATATAAGTAACAGACTGCCTGCCGATAAGATGATAACCGATTTTAACAGAAAGTTATATAAATATTTTTTAGATAAGATTTTCTCGGGATTTGCACCGACAGTCAGTGTATCAGCAGATTTTACTCCCGAAGAAAACGGTGCAATAGCCAAGATAATTTCCAGCACAAAGGCCGTGGCAACTAATTTGTCTGCCCTTGATGAATACATAAGTATTTTGTTGCAAGAACAGGATAAATTGAGTGATGAGCAAATTAAAAATGCCTCCGACAGTGAAATTATGGCTTATTTGCAGAAAAAGAAAAAGAACTTAAAATAAATTTGGTTATTTAACGGGTTATTTTGTAATAATTATTTATGTAAGTTTGATATATTAAGAATTTATAATTGAAAGGAATATAAAGTATGACAGAACAAAACAAGGACAAAAAGGTTTTAACAAGGGAACTTATAGAGTTAGGCAAGAGCAGAGGCAAACTTTCGAACCAAGATATTATGGATGCTGTCGGTGAGATTGACTTAGACACCGATCAAGTCGAAAAATTATACGAGGGTTTAGAGGAATTAGGTATTGAGGTCATAGACGATATTGGTGATTTATCATTTGATGACCTTGATGTATCTTTGGTAGATGACAACAACTTTGATGATGATATCCAAATTAGCGGAGATTATATTGCACTCGATGACCCTGTTAAGGTTTATTTAAAGGAGATTGGTCGAGTTCCTCTGTTAACACCCGAGGAGGAAATAGAACTCGCCGAGAGGATATTACAAGGTGACTCTGCTGCCAAGCAAAGACTCTCTGAGGCAAATTTAAGACTTGTTGTAAGTATAGCAAAAAAATATTTAGGCAGGGGTATGCCATTCCTTGACCTTATCCAAGAGGGCAATTTGGGACTTATTAAGGCTGTCGAGAAGTTCGATTATACCAAAGGGTTCAAGTTTTCGACCTATGCAACTTGGTGGATTAGACAGGCAGTTACAAGAGCAATTGCCGACCAAGCGAGAACTATAAGAATTCCTGTCCACATGGTAGAGACAATAAATAAGGTAAAGAAGGCATCAAGTATGCTTTTGCACCAAAACGGTCATGAACCAAGTGCAGAAGAAGTTGCTGTGGTTTTGGGTATGCCTGTTGATAAGGTTCGTGGTATTATGCGTGTAGCACAAGAGCCTGTATCACTCGAAACACCTATCGGTGAGGAGGAGGACAGCCACCTTGGTGATTTTATTCCAGATGAGGACGCATTAGAACCGGCAGACGCGGCATCGCACGCTTTGCTCAAAGAATTGCTCAATGAGGTATTAACATCATTAACACCTCGTGAGGAAAAGGTGCTTAAACTCCGCTTTGGGCTTATTGACGGCAGGAGTCGTACCCTCGAGGAAGTAGGCAAAGAATTTAATGTTACCCGTGAGCGTATCAGACAGATAGAGGCAAAAGCCCTGCGTAAGTTAAGACACCCATCAAGGAGCAAAAAACTCAAAGATTGTCTTGATTAAGGTTATACTATGTCTGCGTTAAATAATTTAGAAATAGAAAAGAAGTTTCTTATAGAAATTCCTAATATAACGGTGCTGCAAACTAAACAGGGTTATAGCAGGACAGAAATTTCTCAGACTTATATAAATGATGAAAAGTCAAACTTAAACGGTCGGGTTCGCAAACGGGGCAGTAACGGCAATTATGTTTATACAAAAACATTCAAACAGGATATTACCTCTGTTACCCGTATAGAAATAGAGAGAGAAATATCTGAGGTCGAGTACAACAGACTCCTGCTAAATCGCAAAGATGGTTATAATACCATAGTCAAAGACAGGATAACATTTACCTACAATGGCAGGGTATTCGAGATTGACATATATCCGTTTTGGAGCGATAAAGCGATAATGGAGGTCGAACTTGATAACGAGGCAGATGCAGATGCTATTAAACTACCGCCGTTTATAAAGATACTAAAAGATGTTACAGATGATAAAACTTTCAGGAACTCGTATATAGCACTATACGGTACACCGTTAGTATAAATTGTATTTCAAAAAATTTGTAAATATATCAAAATTTAAGTAAAAGCATTGACATTAATGTCATTGTGTGTTATCATTTATTATGTAGATATATTGGATAGATATATATTAATTGTTGTTATTATAAATATATAGTAAGCTGGGGTATCGTATTATGGAAGAAAAATTAGGTAAGAATAACACTTTAAAAGAAGAAGACAGTATTGATATTGTAGAATGGTTAGTAGAATTATGGGCACATAAACTGTTTATAATTTTATTAGCTTTGTTACTTTCTGTCGGTACTTATGTAAAAACAGTGTATTACACAGCCGATACATATTCAACCGGTGGCGTAATATATGTAAGTAGTAAGACCGAGATTGATAAAAATAAGGATAATATTGATTTGTCATCTTCTAATGACTTTACATCAACATATATAGCACTTTTAAATACAAGTGATAACTTTAAGCGAGATGTATCCGATAGTATAGGCAACAAGTTTTCACCGTCTGCTATTGGCTCAATGATGTATGTTTATGCGGTAGAGGATACCGGTTTGCTTAAAATAAATGTAACAGCCTCAACTGCTGATGACGCTTATTTAGTTGCTAATGCCATAATCGAAGAAGCACCTGATATGCTTGATGAGATGTTTGGTGCAGGTTCTGTTACAGTAGTGTCAAGCCCAAATTATAATTTATCACCTAACGATAAAGGCTTAAACAACAAGATAGTGCTTTCGGCAGGTATAGGTGCTGTTATAGCGGCTGTAATTATTATTGTCCGCAAACTTTTTGACAATAAACTTCATAGCAGTATGGAACTTGTCAGAAAATACGGCTTGTCTATATTGGGCGAAATATCAAACGGTACAGCTGTACCTAATAATAAGGGCAAAAAGAAAGGTAAAAAGAAAGGCAAGAAATCTGACAAAAATTCAAAAGATTCGACTGCTTTTAGTTTAGAGAATATTCTAAATCAAAATACTCCTTTTGATGTTGTCGAAACATACAAGTCTATCCGTACAAATATTATATATTCAATTCCAAAGACCGACAAGGGCAAGGTAATTGTTGTTACCAGTCCATCACCTGGTGAGGGTAAAACAACTACAAGCACAAACCTTGCTATTACATTTGCACAACTTGGTGTTAAGGTTTTGGTTGTAGACTGCGATTTAAGAAAATCAAGATTACACAGATATCTTCAACTTGAAAGAAAAGACGGCGTTACAACTGTACTTTGCGGTTTTGCGGAACTTGAAAATGCAATTAAGCATAATGTCCGTGAAAATCTTGATGTTCTTACTGCTGGTGAAATTCCATCTAACCCTGCCGAGATTATCGCAGACCAACAATTTGGCGATATGATTGCAAAATTAAGGACAATGTACGATTATATCATTATAGATACTCCGCCTGTTACTGTTGTTACAGATGCTGTTATTGCTATGAAACAGAGTGATGGTGTAGTACTTGTATCAAGGCAAGGTTACACAACCTACGACTTGCTCGAAGCAACCGTTGATGATATTAACAAGGTACAAACAAAGATATTTGGTGCTATTGTACTTAGCAGCGGAGAAGGACCAAAGAAATACGGTTACTACAAAAAAGGTAACTATAAGTATGGCAGATATGGTGGAAGATATGGTTATAAATATAGTTATCGTTATGGATATAGATACGGTTATGGCTATAAATACGGTGATGATTTTAAAAATAATAGCGATGCCGATTAAATAATCAAAGAAGTTAATAGATAATATTTATATTACCTAAGTGTCAAGAAAAGAAGTGATTGAGTTGGTAGATATTCATACACATGTTTTACCTTATATGGATGATGGTGCAAGAAACACACAGGAAAGCGTAGATATGCTTTTAGAAAGTTACAAACAAGGCACAAGACTGTGCGTTGCTACACCGCATTGTACCATACATCAACCTGTGGATATAGAAAATTTCTTAATTAAAAGAAAAGATAAATATAATGTGTTGGCTGACTCAATAGCAAATCTTGATGTGCCTAAAGTTATTTTAGGTGCAGAGGTTCTAATGGATAATGATATATCTGTGTACCCGAATATCAAAGACTTGTGTATAGGCGATACAGATTATATGCTTATAGAGTTTCCGATAGACAATCAAAATCTTCGCCTTTCAGAGTGGCTGTATTCATTATCATTAAGGGGTATTAAGCCAATTATTGCTCATGTTGAGAGATATCCTAATTTTGAAAAATTATTTAGTGAATTTAGTGGCCTTAATTTAATATACCAAATCAATGACTCCAACTTTCTCAACTTTTATCGAAGGAGAATTATAAAATATATTTTCAAAAATCACGATGCCGAATTTATCGTGGCTACCGATATGCATAATACAAGCAACAGGAGATGCAATATTTTACCTGCTTACGAGATTGCACAAAAGAAATTCCCAGATATTGCAGAAGATATATTTAAAAACAACTCCCTAAAATTATTTAGTACCGAAAGTATGGCTCTGTAATTTTAACGATGTGAGGTTATACTGTCTAATCTCACGTCGTTTTTTATTAAAATCATTCAGAAATAAAAATAAAAGAGGTTTAATTATGAAAAAAGTTATGTTAGTTTTTGGCACAAGACCTGAGGCTATAAAAATGTGCCCGTTGGTAAATGAACTCAAAACAAGACAAAACATTCAGACAATAGTTTGTGTCACAGGTCAGCACAGACAAATGCTCGACCAAGTGTTAGAGGCGTTTAATGTTGTGCCAGATTATGATTTATCTATAATGAAGGATAAACAAACCTTGTTTGATATAACAGCCGCTATTTTAACACAGATTAAGGCAGTACTTGATGAGGTTAAGCCGGATATTGTACTCGTTCACGGGGACACATCTACAACATTTGTTACAGCATTGGCTTGTTTTTACTTGCAAATACCTGTCGGTCATGTCGAGGCAGGACTTAGGACATATAATATATATAGCCCATTCCCAGAGGAATTTAACAGGCAGGCTGTATCAATTATATCCCAATATAATTTTGCTCCTACTGAGGTGTCAAAGGCTAACCTTATAAAAGAGGGCAGAGATGAGTCAAAGATATATATAACAGGGAATACCGCCATAGATGCGTTAAAGACTACTGTTAGGGCAGACTACACCCACCCTGAACTTGAATGGGCAAAGGGCAGCAAACTTATACTCATTACTGCTCACCGCAGGGAAAATTTGGGCGAGCCTATGCACAATATGTTTAGGGCAGTAAGGCGTGTTATGGACGAGCATCCTGATGTCAAGGCTCTGTATCCTATCCACATGAACCCTCTTGTAAGACAGGCTGCGGCTGAGGAGTTAGGCGGTTGCGACAGAATACACATCATAGAGCCACTTGATGTGCTTGATTGTCATAATATAATGGCACAAAGTTATATGATTTTGACAGATTCGGGCGGTATTCAGGAGGAAGCACCGTCACTTGGTAAGCCTGTACTTGTAATGCGTGATACAACCGAAAGACCGGAGGGTATCAAGGCAGGTACACTCAAACTTGTCGGAACAGATGAACAGGTTATTTATGATAATTTCAAATTATTACTCGAAGATAAAGATGCGTATAATTCAATGGCTTATGCAAGCAACCCTTACGGTGATGGCTTTGCTTGCAAGAGAATTGCTGATATTTTAGAAATGTAATAACAGGGCAGGAGAATATATTATGGGACTTTTTACAGACAAGACCTTACTTATAACCGGTGGTACAGGTTCGTTTGGTAACGCTGTACTTAACCGTTTTTTGAATACAGATATAGGCGAGATTAGAATTTTCTCCCGTGATGAAAAGAAGCAAGATGATATGCGACATGAGTTTCAATCAAAGATGCCTGAGGTTGCGGATAAGATTAAATTCTATATTGGTGATGTAAGGGACTTAGCATCAATAAAGAATGCTATGCACGATGTTGATTATGTGTTCCACGCAGCAGCACTCAAACAGGTTCCGTCTTGTGAGTTTTTCCCTGTTGAAGCAGTCAAGACTAATGTCTTAGGCACAGACAATGTGCTTACCGCCTCTATTGATGAGGGCGTCAAGACCGTTATTTGCCTTTCAACCGATAAGGCAGCATACCCTGTTAATGCTATGGGTACATCTAAGGCTATGATGGAAAAGGTCGTAGTTGCTAAGTCGAGGACAGTTAAACCCGAAAAAACTAAGATTTGTTGCACAAGATACGGTAATGTTATGTGTTCCAGAGGCTCGGTAATTCCGCTTTGGATTGAACAAATTAAGAATAACCAACCTATAACTATAACAGATTCGACTATGACAAGGTTCATTATGTCGCTTGATGAGGCGGTTGATTTGGTGCTATTTGCCTTTGAAAACGGCACA
Source organism: uncultured Eubacteriales bacterium (assembly GCA_964653925.1). Taxonomy (GTDB): domain Bacteria; phylum Bacillota; class Clostridia; order Oscillospirales; family Acutalibacteraceae; genus CAZXCG01. The sequence continues at coordinate 25,223 of CAZZHP010000003.1, forward strand.
AGCGGTGATATCCTTGTCCAAAAAGCACCTGCCTGTACAATTCAAACACAAGCAGAGGCTGTATGCGAGTTGTTTGGCGGTAACAAGGATAATATAAGGGTTATCGGAATAAGACACGGTGAAAAAATGTACGAGACCCTCCTAACCAACGAGGAGTGTGCAAATGCCGTTGATATGGGTGACTTTTACCGTGTGCCATCTGATAAGCGTGGACTTAATTATGATAAGTATTTCAAGGACGGCGATACAGACCGTAACATATTGACAGAATTTAATTCAAGCAATACTGAACTCTTAAATGTCGAGCAAGTTAAAGAGAAGTTGTTAACATTAAAATATATTCGCGAAGAATTAGATAAAATGGGTATAAAATATTAACTTAAAGGTTGGATAAACTTATGAATATTCTCGTGACCGGTGCGAAAGGTTTTGTTGGCAAAAACTTGGTTTCGGCACTAAATTTGATTAAAGAAAATAAAGATAGAACCCACCCAGAGATAGTTATTGATGATATTTACAGTTATGACATTGACTCTACATCAGAGGAGTTAGATTTATATTGTAGTAAGGCAGATTTTGTATATAATCTTGCCGGTGTAAACAGACCGCAAAACACCGCCGACTTTATGAACGGTAACTTCGGTTTTGCAAGCACTTTGCTTGATACCTTAAAAAGGCATAACAACAAATGCCCTGTGCTTTTGTCAAGTTCTATACAGGCTACACTTGTCGGTAGATATGCTGACGGCGATTACGGTAAAAGCAAAAAAGCGGGTGAAGATTTATTCTTTGATTATGCCGACCAAACAGGCACAAAGGTTATGGTGTACCGCTTTCCTAATCTTTTTGGCAAGTGGTGCAGACCTAATTATAATAGTGCAGTCGCAAC
>CAZZHP010000004.1:0-22237 GCA_964653925.1 uncultured Eubacteriales bacterium
GTTCGGTCGCACATGCCACCATGCTCTGCAAGCAGGGTATTATCTCGATTGAGGACAAAGAAGCCATAGAAAATGGCCTTTTGAATATTCTTGATGAACTTAATTCTGGCAAACTCGCCGTTGATGAGAGTTGCGAGGATATTCACACATTTGTAGAGGGTTTGCTGACAGCCCGTATCGGCGATGCAGGCAAGAGACTTCATACCGCCCGTAGCCGTAATGATCAGGTGGCTACTGATTTCCGCCTCTACCTCAGGGACGAATGTAACGAAACTATTCAGCTTTTAAAGGAACTCGTAAGCACCCTGTGCGATATTGCCTTTGAGCATACCGAAACTATTATGTCCGGCTACACGCATTTGCAACGGGCTCAGCCTGTAACTTTCGGACATCACATGATGGCATACGCCTATATGTTCCTGCGTGATATTAGCCGTATAAAAGATGCGGCCAAACGAATGAATGTAATGCCTCTTGGTGCAGGGGCTTTGGCAGGCACGACTTTCCCTATTGACCGAAAAATGACCGCACAACTTCTCGGCTTTGATAAGCCGTGCGAGAACTCAATGGACGGAGTGTCCGACCGTGACTTTGTGCTTGAACTTGCTTTTTGCCTTTCGGTTGTAATGACGCACATATCAAGGCTTTGTGAGGAAGTCATTTTGTGGAGTTCGTGGGAATTTAAGTTTATCGAACTTGATGACAGTTATACTACCGGTTCAAGCATTATGCCACAGAAGAAAAATCCCGATATTGCCGAGCTGGCAAGGGGTAAGACCGGCCGTGTTTACGGCTCACTTATGGGATTACTCACAGTGTTCAAGGCTTTGCCACTTGCATACAACAAAGATATGCAGGAGGATAAGGAGGCTCTGATTGACAGTTTCAAAACAGTAGATGACTGTCTGACTTTAATAGCACCTATGTTGCGAACGGCAAAGGTCATAAAAGAAAATATGCGTTCGGCGGCGGCAAAGGGCTTTATCAATGCGACTGACTGTGCCGATTATTTGACTAAAAGAGGTATGCCGTTCAGAACAGCCTACAAAATTACCGGTGAACTTGTCGCTTACGCAATAGACAACGGCAAAACTTTGGAGGAAATATCTCTTGCCGAATTTAATAAATTCAGCGAATTGTTTGGTGAGGATATATACTTTGAAATATCCCTCGAAACCTGTCTGGAAAAGAGGACTTCCTTAGGCGGACCATCAAAGGCTTCGGTGCTACATCAGATAGAAATAGCAAGGGAGGAAATAAATTATGTATAAAGTATTTATTGATGGCCACGAGGGTACGACAGGACTACGAATATATGACAGGCTGAGCGAATTTGAGGGAATAGAACTATTACTACTTTCGGAGAGTGACAGAAAGAACCCCAAGGCAAGAGCCGAAATGATAAATACATCTGATATATCGTTCCTCTGTCTACCCGATGTTGCCGCCAAAGAGGCAGTATCCTTTGTAAATAACAAAAGAACCAAAATTATAGATACCTCAACGGCACACCGTACAAACTCGGCATTTGCTTACGGCTTTGCGGAACTTTCGGCATTTCACAGGGAAAATATTATTTCAAGCAAGCGTGTAGCCGTCTCCGGTTGCCATGCAAGTGGCTTTATCGCACTTGTCTATCCTTTGATAGTCGCAGGAGTTCTGGACAAAACCGCCTTGCTAAGTTGCTTTTCGCTGACCGGCTATTCAGGCGGTGGTAAAAAGATGATTGCCGATTACGAGGCTACCGACAAGTCTAAGGAACTCTTTGCCCCAAGACCCTATGGTCTATCGCAAATGCACAAGCACCTGCCAGAAATGCAATACATCACAGGACTCAAAAACGCTCCGATATTTTCACCGATTGTCGGGGACTTTTACAGCGGTATGGTTGTATCTGTTCCAATCTTCCCAGCACAACTCACCAAAAAACTAACAGGTGCTGAATTGTCCGAAATTTACGAAGCACACTATGCAGGACAGCCACTTATCACAACCCTACCGTACGATGGGCAAAACGGTGCGATAAGTGCAAATGCCCTTAGTGGCAAAGACTCTATGCAAATAAAGGTATGGGGTTGTGAGGATAGATTTGTTTTGACCTCTACCTTTGATAATCTCGGAAAGGGAGCCTCTGGTGCTGCCGTTCAGTGTATGAATCTTATGTTAGGGTTCGATGAAACAAAGGGCTTGTGCCTGTAAGAAAGGATTAACTATGATTATAAAAAATATATTTGGCGGTGTATGTGCCGCCAAGGGCTTTACGGCTGCGGGGATACATTGTGGCATAAGGGCGAATAAATCTAAAAAAGATTTGGCTTTAATTAAGAGTGAAGTGCCTGCAAGTGCCGCCGCCACTTACACGACTAATATTGTCAAGGGAGCACCTATCTATGTAACGCAGAAAAACATCAGCAACGGCAAGGCACAGGCGATACTCGTAAACAGCGGGAACGCAAACACCTGCAACGCTAACGGTATTGAAATAGCGGAGGGTATGTGTAGTCTGCTCGAAAAGCACAGTGGGATAAGTGCCTCTGATGTTATAGTCGCATCTACCGGAGTTATAGGTCAAGTAATGACCTTAAAGCCATTCGAGGATAATATGGCACTGCTTGTATCATCACTCGGTGATAATTCTAAGGACGCCGCCGCCGCTATTATGACTACCGATACAATCGAGAAAGAACTTGCCGTAACATTTGAAATTGATGGCAAGATATGCTGTATGGGTGGCATAGCCAAAGGCTCTGGTATGATTAATCCAAATATGGCGACTATGCTGGTATTTTTGACAACTGATGTTGCGATTTCCCCCGAAATGTTGCAAAAGGCATTGTCCGCCGATGTCAAGGACAGTTTTAATATGATAAGCGTAGACGGTGATACCTCTACAAATGATATGTGCTCAATTCTTGCTAACGGTATGGCAGGTAATACTGAAATAATCGCAGACGGGTCTGATTTTGATATTTTCTGTCAGGCACTAAATACAGTAACAACATACTTGTGTCGCAGTATAGCAAAAGATGGTGAGGGTGCAACCAAACTTCTGGAATGTACCGTAAGCGGTGCAGACAGCAAAGAAAAAGCCTCCATCATAGCCAAGTCCGTTATCAAGTCCAACCTCTTGAAAGCCGCTATGTTTGGTGCGGACGCCAACTGGGGTCGTGTGCTTTGTGCTATCGGTTACAGTGGAGTTTCGGTCGATATAAGCAAGATTGATGTAGCCTTTGCTTCCTTAGCGGGAAAGATAGAAGTTTGCCAAAATGGCACGGGGCTTGACTTCTGCGAGGCAACCGCTAAGAAGATATTACTGGAAGATGAAATAACTATCTACATATCTCTACACGAGGGAACACAGTCTGCGACAGCATGGGGCTGTGACTTGACATACGATTATGTAAGAATTAACGGTGATTACAGAAGTTGATTTTACGGAGGAACAAAGAATGAATTTATCTATAGACATGCGTGCACAGGTTCTTATAGAAGCCCTGCCTTATATACAGAAATATTACAATAAAATTCTCGTTGTTAAATACGGCGGTAACGCAATGATTAACGAGGAACTCAAAAAAGCCGTTATGGGTGACATAGTTCTGCTCTCGCTTATTGGTATCAAGGTTGTGCTTGTACACGGAGGCGGTCCAGAAATCTCGGAATATTTAAAAAAAGTAGGCAAAAAGTCAGAGTTTGTTGACGGACTTAGAGTTACAGATTCAGAAACGGCAGAGATAGTTCAAATGGTACTCGCTGGCAAGGTAAACAAGGACCTTGTTCATCTGATAAACAACACAGGTGGCAAGGCTATGGGAATATCCGGTATTGACAACCGACTCATTACCGCCAAAAAAATTGATGAACGCTTAGGTTTTGTCGGTGATATAACGGATATAAACCCAGAGCCTATTATAGATTTGCTCGATAAGGGTTATATCCCTGTGGTTTCAAGTATTGGTGGAGACAGCGAGGGTAATGTCTACAACATTAATGCCGATACTGTCGCCGCAAGCCTTGCAGGAAAGTTAAAGGCAGAGAGCCTGATTTCTATGACTGATATTCGAGGACTTTTGAGGGATAAAGATGATGCCTCTACCCTCATTTCCGAAGTTCAGGTCAGTGACGCACCGTGTCTTATCAAGGAGGGCATTATTTCTGGTGGAATGATCCCAAAGGTTGAGTGTTGCATAGAGGCTATAAGGAGGGGCGTAAACAGGGTGTTTATAATAGATGGTCGAGTTCCTCACTCAATACTTATAGAGGTTCTGACTGATGAGGGTGTCGGAACAATGTTCAGATAAGGTGGCATAAATATGGATATAAAAACACTCGATAAAACTTATATTGCCAATACCTACACCCGTGCCGATGTTGTCTTTATCGAGGGCAAGGGTGCAAGGCTCGTAGATAATCACGGGAAAGAATACATAGATTTGGGCGGTGGCATAGCTGTCAATACTTTTGGTGTAGCCGATGAATTATGGACAGAGGCGGTTTATGCTCAGGCGAAAAGACTCCAACATATTTCAAACCTTTATTTCACGGAGCCACAGGCGGAACTTGCTCAAATGCTGTGTGACAAAACAGGAGCAAGCAAGGTATTTTTCTCAAATTCTGGTGCCGAAGCTAACGAATGTATGATAAAGACAGCCAGAAAATACGCCTCCGACCGCCAAAGGTCAAGCAATATCATAGCACTCAAAAATTCCTTTCACGGCAGAACGATAGCCACGCTTTCAGCCACAGGGCAGGAGCAGTATCATAAAAATTTCGGCCCGTTTTTAAATGGCTTTTATTTTGCTACTGCCAACGATTTTGATGATATGGAAAGGCTCGCTAATAAAATTTCACCATGTGCTATAATGATGGAACTCGTTCAGGGTGAAGGTGGTATATGCCCACTTGATTATGGATATGTAAAAAAGGTCGAGGCATTTGCCAAAGCCAACGACATATTGTTGATGATAGATGAGGTGCAAACAGGGAACGGACGCACAGGTAGTTTGTACGCATTTCAGCATTATGACATAAGCCCCGACATTGTTTCGACCGCCAAAGGTCTGGCAGGAGGCCTCCCGATTGGTGCGACGATGATGTTTGATAAAACAAAAGATGTTTTAGGGGCAGGGGATCACGGCTCTACCTTCGGTGGTAACCCTGTTTCCGCCGCCGCTGCAATCAGCGTGCTGTCACGCATTGATGATAAACTGTTAAACGAGGTTAAACTCAAAAGTGCCTATATTTTTGAGACACTTAGGGGGGCGAACGGTGTCAAGGATATATCAGGACTTGGGCTAATGCTCGGCATTTTGCCGAATACTGTGCCTGCTACTGATATTGTCAAAGCGTGCTTGGAGCGTGGCGTAGTACTCCTAACTGCCAAGAATAAAATCAGACTTTTGCCACCGCTCAATATAGAGATGAAAGAACTTGAAAAAGCAATTACAATACTTAAGGAGGAACTCTCAAAATGAAACATCTGCTAAAACTTGCCGACCTTTCGGCTGAGCAAATACTCGAAATTCTCAATCTTGCGGACCAACTAAAATATGAACGGGCAAACGGAATTTCGCACGAAATATTGAAGGGCAAAACACTCGGTATGATATTTGAAAAATCTTCTACAAGGACGAGGGTCTCGTTCGAGGCGGGTATGTTCCAGCTCGGCGGTTCTGCCCTGTTTTTAAGTTCAAGTGACCTGCAAATTGGTCGAGGCGAGCCTATAAAAGATACCGCTCGTGTACTCTCACGCTATCTTGATGCCATTATGATTCGTACCTTTGAGCAGAGCAAGCCTGAGGAACTCGCCAAGTACGGCTCAATTCCGGTAATTAACGGCCTTACCGATTATGCCCACCCGTGCCAAGTCCTTGCCGACCTTATGACAATAAGGGAATACAAAGGTTTCTTAAAGGGACTCAAAATGACCTTCATTGGTGATGGCAACAATATGGCGAACTCCCTAATTGTAGGTGCTGTCAAAACTGGTATGAGTATTGCTATTGCTTGCCCTAACAACCGACAACCAGATGCCGATATTATGGCATGGGCAAAGGAAAATGGCAATTTCACCGTAACAGATAATGTCCTTGAAGCAGCGAAGGAGGCCGATGTCCTCTATACTGATGTATGGGCATCTATGGGTCAGGAGGGCGAAATTGAGGAACGCAAAAGAGCTTTCAAACACTATCAAATAAACGATAGCGTAATAGATGTAGCAAAGGCTGACGCCATAGTGCTTCACTGCCTGCCTGCCCATCGTGAGGAGGAGATTACAGAAAAAGTATTTGAACAGCACGCTACGGAAATATTCAACCAAGCAGAGAACAGACTCCACGCACAAAAGGCAGTACTCATTAAACTCCTCGCCGAAAAATAACACACCTACACCGTAGTGTACGATGACACTATTCGTATGAATATTTCAAATAGAAAAAAGCAAACCAATATAAAAACGCCCTTGCAGATTTCTCTGTATAGGGCGTTTTTTATGATTGTTAAAAAGAATTAACATATCCAATTCTCATAAAATGTCAAGCAATTAATATAAATATGCCAGTGTTTTAATACCGCTTGTGAGTAAATAAGGAGGTTTAATATTTTATTACCCCTAAACATCTTGACAACTGCATAAAATTTGTGTAAAATATAATATAGTTTACAGATAATATCCTACGGGCTGTTTAATACCAAGGACTTGTAGATAGTAAATTATATAAACTTATATAATTATTTGTACAGTCAATATCTGTCTCCTTAGTTAAATGGATATAATAAACCCCTCCTAAGGGTTAGTTGTGGGTTCGATTCCCGCAGGGGATGCCAAAGCTCTGACTGCAATAGCAGTCAGAGCTTTTTGTCTGTCGCTATATATCTAATTTCTCCATCTGTTAAGGATTTAACTTGCTTTTTATAAAATTAATGATATACAGGGTTTGTTGGGTATTATTATTTCTTCTTTGGCGAGCCTAATAACTCTTAAGGAGTATCTGAAACATCAACCTAAGGGCTTTAAGCGTTATATGCTTATGTTCACAGGTATTAACACAGCGTTTTTGGCTGTACAGTTATTGGTTACATTTTTAAGGCGATAAAATACGAATATATAAATATTAATATGTTGGCATTAGATTATACAATGGCTTAAATGGGTTCTAAATAATTCCGACATTATATACAATTAACAACAACCTTTATTGATATAACTCTACTGTGATTAAGAGTAGTTATATCACCTTTTAGGTTGTTGTTTTTTATTATAAATATTTGCTTTAAAAAGATGATTGCAAAGTTACTAACAAAAATTAGTCCGGCATTTTATAATTGCCGGACTAATTTTTATACAGAAAATCACTCAAACTTTATACTCTGGTATATGCTTATGATTACAAATACGGTCATTAGGTAAACCAATATCCACAGACTGCCTGTTAGCAAGGCGAAATAAACCGATGCAATACATGCCAACGGGTGAATTTTTACGCTTGACGCCAAGATTTTGGGCTGAATTATCTGTCTTGCTATGCTGATTATTGCGAACCCTATTATTAGTGCAAATCCTGTATAAAAGTTACCGTTTGCAAAGTAAAACAATGCGAGGGGTATATACACGAACGATGGACCTAATATAGGCAAGACATCTGCGATTACACTAAATACAGCGAAAAGCAGTGCAAACTTTATCTTTAAACAAAAGAAAAATACTATTGTCAGTGCAAATGTTATCCCGTAAATAAGCAGGTTGCCCTTTATAAATAAATAAAATCTAACCTTGCCTTCCTCCAAATACCTTAATGTGTTAACCCTTCCACTTGATATAATATAACCTTTAATTTGATTTTTAAAATTCTCAAAATATATTGTAAAATAATAGGTGGCAAAGACAGATACCACCAACATCATAAATAAAGATGGCACAAAACTGAAAGTTGAAACCGTGTAAGAATAGACAGTCTGTATTGTGTCAAACCCGTTACCTATACTTTCCATTAAATTTTCCTCATCAGGCAGTAGGTTCAAATTAAATTTACTCAAAGTTACCTTTAATTTGTTAAACAGCGTTGTCGCAATACTGCTTATCTCCAAATCATTTTGCACAATTTCTGCAAAAACAGTTATCAGCTGATTTATGAGGGTAATGATTAATGTACAGAGTATAGAAATAAATATCAAGAAAATTATTGTAGTGGCTATTGATGCAGAAAACGAGTTTTTGAATTTAAACTTTTTCTTTAAATACCTGTAAACAGGTTGCATAACCATAGCAAATACAAACCCGCAGACAAACGGTAGCAGGTAATAAAACAGCCATTTGAATATAACAAACGAAACGCTGAATATTAATAGGGCAAAAATTAGGCTTTTGTATTTTTTAAAGGTTTTTATTTCAAACACCACCACAAAGAATATATATAGCAATCACGCATTACCATAATATTACTTTGCTCACAATAGTGAATAATATTCTAAAAATAGAATTTTAGATGCAAAAAATATCTCCCAAGTTTTGTATGGCAAAAATTAATTAAGTTTAATAAAAAAGGTGAGGGTACGCTTTGATATCAAAACGCACCCTCGTAGAGAATAAAACGGTCAAAAACAAAGAAGCTATCTTAATTAAATTATCTACCCAAAAGGAAGTCTATTGAAACTTCCAGTATGTCAGATAGGGCGACAAGTTCTATATCGGTTACTAAGCGAATTTGCCCTTCTAATTTGGATAGTCCAGATGCGTTCATATCAACGCCTCTGACTTGTAGTTGTGCCAAAAGTTCTTTTTGTTTAATTTTTTTTTTCTTTCTTATTGCCTCTACTCTTGCACCTACAAGATTTTTGTTGCCTAATTCTCGCTTCCTCAATCTCATTGTAATACACCCCGATATAATAGATGCTTTAAAACATTTACTATATTTATTATAATACTATTTTAAAAATTTTACAAGTGTTTTTTTCAAAAATGTAAAAAAAGGGACCTGTATTGTAAAAACTTGTACCTAATTAGCAAAAAAACACATAAAATCTGATAAGATTAAATATAGTAAACAATTAAAAGTTTTAGCATATAATACGATATATTAATGACAGTAGGTGAATTTATGGCTATTGACACAAGAGAACTTTTTGCAAGGCTAATTCAATGCGAGGCAGGTGGCGAGGGCGAAGAAGGTATGAGAGCCGTCGCAACCGTTATAATGAATAGGGTCAATGCACAGAAGGGTGAATTTGCAAGAGTTAGCAACGGCGGTGATTTGAGGGCTATTATCCAGCAGCCCGACCAATTCACCTGTATGAAAACCTATGTCAATGGCGAGGAAAACTTTCAGAATGTCTATAATATGCATCCGGAGCAAATACACTACGATATTGCCGATTGGGCTTTGGCAGGCAACAGATATGAGCCGGTAGGGGACTCGTTATTTTTTATGAACCCGTGTGCATCGGAATGTCCTATATGTTTTCCGACCACCGAGATAGGCATAATATACAATAGGATAGGCCAACATTGTTTTTATACACCAAGACCTGCTTATGATGAAACTTAGGGGTGATTAACTTGTACGATAATTCAGTAGATTTAAATAGAATGTATGGTTTAAAGGAATGTCAGGAGGGTGGCGGTTGCGGACAAATAAGTTTTGATGATAATACTGCTGCTTCGAGTCAAAGTGCAACACAAATGCCACGCACATTCCAGAATAGTTACCAGTCTTATCCGCAACCTGCGACAATGCATAACGATATGCTTATGTCCCCGCAATATCATAACCAGATTGAGCAGAGTGATATAAGCAACTATCAACCAACAACCTCTGCAACAAACCCGACTACACCGTATCCAATGGCAACTGCCCAAAAAATACCGTTCACATACGAGCAATTTCCAAGCCTTAATGGGTTTATAAGGACTCAAATAGGACGCAGAGTGAGGGCGGAGTTCCTTGTAGGAACAAATACAATGGTGGCAAAAGACGGTTATTTGGTCGGAGTAGGCTCTAACTATATGTTAATAAACGAGATAGGAACCAAGACAATAACCGCCGGCGATTTTTACGCACTCAAATTTATATCTTTTCCATACTAAAATTCGTTTAATAACTGCACGATTATTTCGTTTGACAGCAAAAAGCCTTTTTCGGTTAATGATAAGGCATCTTCGCTTATGTCCATTAAATTATTCTTGACAAAAATATTAGCCTTGTTTAATACGGTGTTCGGTAGTCCGAAACCGTATTTTTCTTTGAATTTTTTTAAATTAAGGCCGTTTTTAGTCCTTAACGATAGCATAACATATTCCTCGTAATTTCCGCCGTCGCCATCTTGTACAAGTTTATTATTGTAGAAATCTTCAAAGGAGCGTGGGTAGAAGAACCTCTTTCCATCAAAAAACGAATGTGCCGACGCACCAATTCCGATATATTCATCGAGTTGCCAATATTTATTGTTATGCTTGCTCTCAAAACCTTTTTTGCAGAAATTAGATATTTCGTAATGCTCAAAATTATTTTCCCTTAATTTCTTACAGGTTAAATTATAAAAATCTGCATACTCATCTTCGGAACAAAGTTTAAATTTATTTATATTTTTATGCAGAACAGTGCCTTCCTCAACTTTAAGCATATAGCAGGAGATATGCTGTACATCTTGTGATATTACAAAGTCTATTGATTTGCACAAACTGTCTATTGTTTGACTTGGCAGTCCTAACATAAGGTCGAGCGATATATTATCAAATCCACCTTTTTTTGCATTATCAACCGTAATGACGGCATCGTTTAGATTATGTGTACGGCCGACTGATTTAAGTTCGTTGTCATCAGAGGTTTGGACTCCGATAGATAATCTGTTAAAGCCGTTTTGGTGCAGAAATTTAAAATCTATCAAATTTGATGAGGTAGGGTTTGCCTCTAATGTTACCTCGCAATTATCCGCTAAGTTAAAATTTGCCTTTATATTATTAAGTATATGTACAAGGCGGTTTGTACCAAGCAGGCTCGGAGTACCTCCGCCAAAATAAACGGTATCAACTAAATGATTTACAGCCTGTCTGCCCCAATATTCAATGCTTTTGCATAAATAATGAATGTATTTATCAAACTCCTGCTCTGTCTGCTTGCGACTGAAAAAGTCGCAATAATAGCATTTGGAACTGCAAAATGGTATATGTATATATATACCTAATGTTTGTGCCATTACATCACCTACTAAAATTAAGGGTTTGAGGCAGAAGCCACAAGACTTCTGCCCCAATTTGGAAGGTATATGAAAAAATAGGAAAAAGCTAAATTTACTACAACTATTTTACAATACAATTTGGTTATTGTCAATACTTTTTTCAATAATATATCATTTTTTAGAACAAAAATTGCTATATTTTAACTTTTAGGGCTATGTTTTTTGTTAAAATAATATTAAAACGGTTTGATAACTATGAATTGTATAGTTCGTAATAGTATCCTTTTTTCGCCAAGAGTTCATCATGCGTGCCTTGCTCTACAACATTACCTTTATCCATAACTAAAATTTTGTCAGCATTTATTATTGTTGACAGTCTGTGTGCAATAACAAAACTCGTTCTGCCCGCTACAAGTTTGTCAAACGCAGATTGTACTCTCTTTTCGGTTAATGTATCTATTGAACTTGTCGCCTCATCAAGTATAAGCACAGACGGGTTTTTGAGCATAACCCTTGCAATACATAGTAACTGTTTTTGACCTTGCGATATATTAGCCATATCTTGGGTAATCATTGTGTCATATCCATCAGGCAGTTTGCTGATAAAGTCATGTGCATAGCATAATTTAGCGGTTTTGATAATTTCATCATCTGATGTGCCTTCGTTGCCATAACGCAGATTTTCCATTATAGTACCGCTGAACAGCCAACTATCCTGCAACACCATACCGTATTGGGTGCGGTATGTGTCAAGGTTCAAGTCATTTATATTTACGCCATCAAGCAAAATCTCACCGCTTGTAACATTATAAAATCTCATAAGCAGGTTGATAAGCGTAGTTTTACCGCAACCTGTTTGACCGACTATTGCAATTTTTTGACCGCTTTTAACACTAAATGAAAGGTCTTGGATAAGTGGTTTCTCCGGTACATAAGAGAATGTTACATTCCTAAATTCCACATTACCCTTGCAATTAGTTATGGACTTATCTGCACTTTGGTTTGCCTCATCAGGCACATTGTCTATTATCTCAAAAATTCTCCTAAGCGAAGCCATCATAGTCTGTAACTGCGATAATACAGCAGTAATCTCGTTAAAAGGCTTAGTGTATTGGTTTGCATAACTTAAAAAACACGAGATTTGACCAACAGACAAGGTACTGCCTATAATGCCGATAGCACCAAGCGAGCCGATTACACCAACGCTTGTGTATACAATATTATTTACAAAGCGTGTTGTCGGGTTTGCAAGGCTTCCGACAAACTGTGCCTTTTGTCCGACAGTATAGAGTTCGCTGTTTGTGCCGTCAAATTTTGTTTGTGCCTTATGTTCATAATTAAAAGTCTTAACTAACTCTTGATTACCTATAAATTCCTCTGCTATACCTGTAATTTGTCCCTGTAACTGTTGTTGTTTATTAAAGGTTTTCTTGGAAAATTTAGTTATAAACGCCGCCACAAATAATGATAACGGTGTAACAAGTACAACTACAATGGCTATCTTGTAATTTATAACCACCATAAAGGTTAATGTACCTATAATAGTTACAACGCCCGAAAATAGTTGGGTAATAGTATGGAACAGTCCGTCACCAATTTCAAAGGCATCGTTTACTATACGGCTTATCAAGTCGCCGTGTGAGTTGCTGTCGATAAAACTAACCTTGCAGGAATTGTATTTTTCAAAAATATCTTTCCTGACATCACTGATAACGCAATATGTAATCTTATTAGTGCAGTTGCTCATTATCCAGTTAAAAATAGCCGCACCGATAATCGCCAAAACAAGTGTTACTAAAATTTGCAATATAGCATCAAACTCAACCTTGCCAATATCTACGATTTTGTCTATTGCATCACCTACCAAGACAGGTGCAATAAGTCCCAAAACTACATTTATCATAGCAGAAAAGAACGCTAATAATAAGTAAAGTTTATATTTCTTTAAATACGGGAGTAATCTTCTCATGCTCTTACCTCCGCAAAGTCTTGTGATTTGCAAATTTCAAGGTACTCATCGCAGGTATCCAAAAGTTCGTTATGGCTACCCGATGCAATAACTTTGCCGTTTGACATTACAAGAATTTTGTCACAATCATATATTGAGTTAACCCGTTGTGATACTATAATCTTCGTTTTGTCAGTCAAAGAATTAAGACTTTGCTTTATATCAGATTGGGTCTTGTTATCAAGTGCAGAGAAACTATCGTCAAAGATTAAAATTTCACCGTTGTTTGCAATAGTCCTTGCTATGCACAACCTCTGCTTTTGTCCGCCCGAAAAGTTTTTGCCACCCTGTAATACAATATGGTCGAGTTTATCACTTAATTCATTTACAAAACCATCAGCGTTAGCAATTTTGAGTGCATTCCAAATCATACTATCATCGCATTTGCCGTTTAGGTCAATGTTCTTTCTTATAGTACCGCTCAAAAGAGGGGCTTTCTGCGAGGTAAGACTGATATTTTGACAGAGCGAGTTATGACTGATTTCTCTTATATCTGTACCAAATATCTTAATATTGCCTTTTTGAGTATCGTAAAGCCTGTTTATAAGGTTAATTATGGTAGTCTTTCCACTGCCTGTTGCACCGATTATTCCTAATGATTTACCCTTATTAAGCACAAAACTTACATCTTCGAGTATCATCTTGTTATCAGAGTAACCAAAGCTTACATTATCAAATTGTACAGCACAGTTATTATTTGCGTCGATAGACTTATCTCCGTATTCAATAGAGGAGGTTAAATCAAAGACCTCGTTAATTCTCTCGGCTGATACGCTTGCACGGGTTAATATTGCTATTGTGTTGGCTATAACTACCATCGTGAGTGTTATCTGTGTCATATAATTTGAGAGTGCAATTATACTGCCCTGTGATAGTCTGCCGACATTAACCTCTATCGCACCAAACCAAATGATAAATGCAATACTTATGTTAGTAACCGCATAGGTTAGGGGGTTAAGTAAAATAGAGATTTTGCCGAATTTTATATAAGTCCGTGTCAGGTCATCTGATGCTTCACTCAAGTTTGCTTTTTCGTAATCTTGTTTAGAGAAGGCACGGACAACCCTTGCACCGCCTAAGTTCTCACGGGAAATAAGGGATATCTTATCAAGTTTTCTTTGAACCTTTTTAAATAACGGTATACTTTTTTTGCTGATATAATAGAGTATAAGAGCAATAATTGGAGCAGATATAAAGAAAATCACCGATAATTTAACATCTACTATAACAGCCATAACCAAAGAACCTGTTACCAAAAATACAGTTCTTGTAGCAAGTCGGATAAGCAGTGCTACAACAAGCTGTATTGCGTTTATATCGGTAGTCAACCTTGTTATCAGCGATGCAGTGCCTATCTTGTTTATTTCTTTGCTTGATAATGAATTTATATGCTTATATAGGGCTGTGCGTAATTTAGTGCCTATACCTTGTGATGCAATAGATGCGGAGTATTGGCAAATAAGTGCCGAGCAAAGTCCTATTGTACCGAGCAAAAGGATAATTCCGCCACGGGTCAGTATATAGTGCTTATCATTGTTTTTTACACCGATATCTATTATGTCCGCCATTATAAGCGGAATTATTAACTCCAAAATAGCCTCCAACAGTTTAAATGATGGACCTATTACGAGTTGCAGTTTGTAGTCTTTCAAATATTTTGCTAACTTTAACATCTAAACTCCTAAAATTAAAATAAATTATATTTATACTCTGCCCGTAGCAAATTCCTTAGTATTGTCCCTAACTTGCTCAGGGTTAACATCATTTGCCTTTAAATTTTCTTTTGCCACAGCAAGCATAAGTTTAATTCTGTTTTCTTGATTTACCCTTGTAGCCCCTGGGTCATAGTCGATAGCAACTATGTTAGCCCTTGGATTAATGGAGCGAATTTTCCTAATCATACCCTTGCCGTTTATATGGTTAGGCAGACAGCCGAACGGCTGGGTGCAAACGATATTTTCGTATCCGCACTCGGCGAGTTCTATCATCTCGGCGGTTAACAGCCAACCTTCGCCCATTTTACTGCCGTAACCGATAACATCTTTTACAACCTCTTTGGTGTGTTTATACTCAAAAGGTGGCATAAACCCATATTTTGCGGTGCTTTCTATTGTCATTCTCTCTATGTTTGTCAAGAAATTCATCAAAAGTTTGACAACTTCGTACTTAAGTCTGCTCCCACCGTAGAGTTTGTAGTCCTCAAGTCGGTTATCTACCTTAAACAACGCAAAGCCCATTATACCAGGGAGGCAGACCTCGCAATCTTGCTCGGCAAGAAAAGTTTCGAGGTCATTATTACCGAGCCTTGCATATTTAACATATATTTCACCAACAACTCCGACCTTAACTTTTTTGACTTTATTAACTTTTATATCCTTAAAGTCAGAACAAATATTGTCCAATATCTGCTTAATTTCGGAGTTTTTGTAGCCTTTGCCGTTTGCAAACATAGCAGTCAGTTTATCTGTCCATTTTGCCACAAGTTTGGCACTTTCGCCCTTGTTTATCTCGTAAGGCTTAATTTGATTATCAAGGTGCATAAGCACATCGCCATAAGCCAAACCTGCAACCATTTTCCTAACCATAGGTATAGTGATTTTGAAACCGCTGTTTTTTTCTAAGCCCGATAAGTTAAGTGATATAACAGGCACTTTCTCAAAACCGGCTTTTTTGAGGGCCTTCCTTAACAGGTGAATATAATTAGATGCACGGCAACCACCGCCCGTTTGGGTGATTAAAAGGGCAGTTTTGTCTACATCATATTCACCGCTTTGCAGGGCGTTGATAAATTGCCCGATAACTAAAAGTGCTGGATAGCAAGTATCGTTATGTACATATTTAAGCCCTGTTTGTGCAATCTCAGGCCCTGATGTATCAAGCAAAATTGCCTTGTATCCATAATTTAAAAACACATTCTTTATTATAGTAAAGTGTGTGGGGGCCATCATAGGTATAAGTATTGTATATTCGGACTTCATCTCTTTGGTAAATAAGAGTCTGCCCGTTTTAGCGTCATATCTCAATTCTGCCATAATTTATAGTAATGCTCCTTTGTCAGAATGTCGCAAACAAACTACGCAATCTAATCTTGACTGCACCCAAGTTTGTTATTTCATCTATCTTGATTTGTGTGTATATTTTACCAGATTTTTCTAATATTTCTCTGACTTCATCAGTTGTTATAGCGTCAACACCGCAACCAAAGGACACAAGCTGAACAATGTTCATATCCTTTTGTGTGCCTACATACTTAGCGGCAGAATACAGCCTCGAATGATATGTCCATTGGTTCAGAACACCCGTGCGGAATTTTGTAACTCTGTCAGAAATTACATCTTCCGAAATAACAGCAGCCCCAAAACCCGTGATAAGTTTGTCTATACTGTGGTTAATTTCTGGGTCAATGTGGTAAGGTCTGCCCGAGAGCACAATTATCTGCTTACCCTCTGCTCTTGCTTGTGTAATAATTTCCTCACCCTTTGCACGAATATTGGCAAGGTAACTGTCATATTCAGCATAAGCCGATTTTGATGCAAGTTTAACCTCTTTTTCTGTAATATCTGGGAAATAATCACTTAGAATATTATATATTTTCTTAGGGAAATCTTTTTTTCTGTGAATACCTATGTAAGGTTTGATAAAGGTTACCTTATCAATGTCGGGTATATTATTCTGTATAACCTCCGGATAATACGCAACAACAGGACAGTTGTAGTGATTATCGCCCTTGCCCTCGTCGATATTGTAGGATAGGCAAGGGTAGAATATAGTCCTTATGCCGTCATCAATAAGAGTCTGTATATGTCCGTGAACAAGTTTTGCAGGAAAACAAATAGTATCAGACGGGATAGTATGCTGACCCTTTTTGTAAATATCACGGCTGTTTATTGGCGAGTGAACCACCTCAAAGCCTAACTCGGTAAAGAATTTGTGCCAAAACGGCAACATCTCGAACATATTAAGCCCCATAGGGATACCGATTTTGCCCCTTTTGCCAACCTTTGATTTGTAGGAACTAAGCAGGTTAAATTTGTATTCATACATATTAAGAGCCGAGTTATTGCTCTTTTTTGTAATTGGCCTCTCGCAACGGTTACCACCGATGAATTTTCTGCCATCTGAGAAAATATTAACTGTTAATTTGCAATTATTGGCACAAAGTCCGCAGTTTACAACAGAGATTTTATGGGTAAAGTTCTGCAACTCTTGCATAGTCGAGATTGTACTCTTGGTTATTTTATCCTGTGCAGACCTTTGCTTAGCATAGAGAGCTGCACCGTAAGCACCCATAAGTCCTGCGATAGTCGGCCTTATGACCTCTGTCTGCATCTCTTGTTCAAAGGCACGAAGTACGGCATCATTGAGGAATGTACCGCCTTGAACGACAATTTTTTGACCTAATTCGCTTGGGCTTGATGCTCTGATAACCTTATAAAGTGCGTTCTTAACAACACTCAAAGAAAGTCCCGCCGAAATATCTTCTATACTTGACCCGTCTTTTTGAGCCTGTTTAACAGATGAATTCATAAATACTGTGCATCTTGAACCCAAGTCAACGGGATTTTTGGCTAAAATACCTCTTTGCGAAAATTCCTCAATAGAGTAACCGAGTGCGTTCGCAAATGTCTGCAAGAAACTGCCACAACCGGAGGAGCATGCCTCGTTAAGAAAAATATTATCAATAGCACCGTTATGTATTTTGAAGCATTTAATATCCTGACCGCCAATGTCAATTACAAACTCAACATCAGGCATAAAGTTTTTGGCAGCGGTAAAGTGTGCAACAGTTTCGACTATGCCATAGTCTATACAGAACGCATTTTTGAGCATTTCTTCGCCATAACCCGTAACAGCACTTGAAATAATATTTATGTTTGGCGATATAGTGTAAATTTCTTTCAAAAAATCTGCAACAATAGGCACAGGGTTACCGCTGTTAGACAGATATTTAGAGTACAGGAGTTTGTTATCCTGCCCAAGCACAACCGCCTTAACAGTAGTAGAGCCTGCATCTATACCAATATAAACATTACCGTTGTAATCTTTGAGTTCGCCCGTAGCGACAGTCGCTTTGCTGTGCCTTGATTTAAATTCGTTATACTGCTTATCTGACTCAAAAAGTGGCTTGTTAACAGCAAAATTTGCGTTAGGAGTGTAATTTTGTATATCATCTGCAAGCCTGATAAGGTCGTAAGAGTTTTCGGCACAGAGTGCAGCACCCATAGCGACATAGTAGAGCGAATTTTGCGGACAAACACCTTTTGTTTTTAGCGTTTCATCAAAATGCTTACGCAACTCTGACATAAATGTAAGCGGACCGCCTAAGTAAATGACTTTGCCGGTGATTTCTCTGCCTTGTGCAAGTCCTGCAACGGTTTGATTAACTACCGAGCAAAATATACTTGCCGCTATATCGTTCTTTCTTGCACCTTGATTTAGCAACGGCTGAATATCCGACTTTGCAAATACGCCACATCTTGATGCAATAGTGTAGACTTTCTCGTAACTCATAGCCATATCATTAAGGTCGGCTATATCAACATTAAGCAAAGTTGCCATTTGGTCAATAAATGCACCTGTACCGCCTGCACAAGTACCATTCATACGAACCTCTATACCACCTGATAGGAACAAGATTTTTGCGTCCTCGCCACCAAGTTCAATTATAACATCTGCGTCAGGGATAAAGGTGTTTGCACAAATTCTTGTTGCATAAACCTCCTGTACAAAGTCAACATTCAGACTCTGTGCTATGCCCATACCGGCACTGCCCGATAGTGCAACAGGGGCATTTTGACATTGAGGAATTGCCCTAACGGCTTGTTGCAGAACTTGCGAGATTTTTTGTGTTATTTGCGATTTGTGCCTCTCGTAAGTACTGTAAATAAGTCTGTTGTCATCGTCAAGCACTATACATTTTACTGTGGTTGAGCCAACATCTATACCTACTTTCATTAAAATACCTCCCAATAATATACTAAAACTATATGTTAAAATCATTCTTAAAATTTACCTTAATAATATATTATAACATACACAAATTTTAATTTCAATAATTTTATAACACACAGGTCGGTATTTTACCCCCGAAATAAGATGTTTCATCAAAAATTCATTTAATAGCAAAACCTCCCAAATATTACAGTTGGGAGGTTAGTGTTGTTTGGTAACATAGATTTTCGCAGAGTTTATGTGTTGTTCCTTATACTTTCAAGTGCATCTATTGCAAGTTCGGAATTATTTGATAAAATAGCCAAAATAGTTTTGTAAAATGATATTGGGTCTTTGTGAAAATTATTCTTAATCATTTCAACC
The DNA here is from genome assembly GCA_964653925.1 of uncultured Eubacteriales bacterium. GTDB lineage: Bacteria > Bacillota > Clostridia > Oscillospirales > Acutalibacteraceae > CAZXCG01. Next base: position 19,496 of record CAZZHP010000004.1, read on the forward strand.
TGTGACATATTTGCGGCATAAACAGAAACGCTCAATAGGTTCATATCGCCGTCGCCGGATATATTGCAACATACATTGTAGCCATCTTTGGTCTCGGTAACTGATATAGGGTTTTCACGCTTTTTGCGTTCTGCCTCCAAGATATCCATTATACTGCGATAGGCTTTTTCTTTCATTGTTGTTGGCAAGGTGTATTCAAGTTGGTTAACAATCATCTCACCGTTTTCGGTTAATTTGTAAAGTTTGTTATCGGAACTTACAGGCTCAATATTCTTAAAATTTATCAGGTCATTGATACAAGCCGTCGCCTCAAAATAATTTACAAGTTCTTGACTTTGCAGGGCATTAACAACCATATCAATAGGTACAGGACGCCCAACAGAATGGAATACATAACATAGTAATGTACGAATTTCGTTTTTGGTCCTTGCACCGCCAGGGGCAATACCCTCGTTAAACGCATCAAAGCCTTTTGACATAAGTTCACCTACTTTGTAAGATTTAAAAAGGAAATTTCTTTCTATAATAATTATATCATAAAAAATCTAAAATTAACAGTCTTTTTTAAAAAATCTTAACAAAATCACCTCGCAACAGTAGGCACTGTGATATTATAGCACTTTTGACAATACAACATAAAAACAAGCAAGGTCGGTCTATATACGCCCTTGCTTTTTTATAAATGTTTTAGATTTTGATTTTGCTTGCAATATTTTTGTTTTTTTGGTAAAATCAGTATTATAAATATAATTTAAAATAAACAATCAAATAATATCTTAAATATTTGCTGTCATATTGTCCTCAAATGATGTAGTTATGTATTTGTCACATTCCTCCGGTGAATAAACAAAATTACTGATACTGTCGCCGTTATAATAATAGTGTGGGGCAGTAGGTGTGTAGTTGCAATCAAAAGTATCTATAATAATAAGTTTAATCTTCATTTTGTTTGGAATTATATTTTTGATATATACACTTGCTTGTTTACCTACTTCTATTCCGTCCTTGCTCTCGGCAAGCCCTGCAAGGTTTGGGCTCAACTCTATAAACGCACCGTAACTCTCGATAGAACGGACTATACCCGCAACAGTCTCACCGGCAGAGAAGTTATTTGCATTCTCTTGCCAAGTGCCAAGCAATTCTTTGTGACTTAAACTTATTCTGCCATTGTCTATACTTTTGATAATAGCCCTTATATCCATTCCAACAGTAAATCTCTCACGAGGGTGTTCAATTCTCGATACGGATATTGCATCTATCGGCAATAGTGCTACTATACCGCAACCAATATCAGCAAACGCTCCAAATGGTTCAAGGTGGGTTATCTTTGCATCAACTATTTTGCCTGATTTAAGGGTAGAAATATATTCTTGCATACATTTTCGTTGGGCTTTCTCCCTTGATAAAATTGCTATTGTGTTCCCGTTGTTATCTCTGGTAAACTCGGTTATAACAAAGCAGACTGCTCTGTTAACCCTCGATATTACCGCTATGTCCCTTACAACTCCCTCTCTAATGCCTATTGCACCTTCCTCACGGGGAATAATGCCCTTCATACAGCCAAGGTCAACTATTAAATTGTGCATAGAGTCACATATTGTAGCACGAGCCTCCAAGATTTTTCCCTCTCTAAAAGCCTCGTTAAGTGTTACAGCAGATTTCATATAATTTGCATTCTCTGTTGTTTCAATTCTTCTTCCTTCTGGTAAATAATCACGCATTTTTAAACGCCTCCGTTTTTATTTTTCAAAACAATTCTATGATGAAAATAAATAAAATATGAATTTAAATATAAAATTAGGGTGAATATTATGAACAAAGCGGTTTTTGAAATTAAATCAAATCTAAAAACTAAAATTCTCGGTCAAAATATTCTGCATTTTTCGACAGTTACCTCTACAAACGATGTTGCCAAACAGTACGGTAATTCAGGTGGTGCAAACGGCACTGTTGTCATAGCGGATAATCAAACCAACGGCAAGGGCAGACTCGGCAGACAGTGGCACACACAGCAAAACAGCGGTATAATTATGTCCGTTTTGCTATGCCCAGATATAAACATCTGCGACCTATCAACCGTTACTATGCTAACGGGTATGGCTGTTTGCAGAGTCGTAAATAAAATTTGCCCTGACCGTACATTTATTAAATGGCCAAATGATATAATTATTGATAAGAAAAAACTCTGCGGAATTTTAGTTGAGTATTCATTTTGTGCTGATAAGGGTAACTTAATTATCGGGATAGGGGTGAATGTCGATAACAGCGAATTTTCCGATGATATAAAGCATAAGGCTACATCTATATATTTAGAAACAAAACAACATCTTAATAAAAACAAAATAATTGCCGACATATTAAATGAACTTGAAGTAATATTGCTTGAAAATAATTTTAAATTTAACGACAGGTTGCTTTGTGAATATAAAAAGTTCTGTGCGAATATTTGTAGCGAGGTGCAATTTGTTAGGGATAATAAAATTATCAGTGGAATTGCTACAGATGTTGATGTGAGCGGGGGGCTTGTTGTCAGGACAGAAAATAATCAAAATTACATAATATCATCAGGTGAAGTTACGGTTAAAAATATATATTAAAATTATTTAATTTTGAAAGATTTAGATTTGAAAGTTGCAAAAATAAGTTAAATTTATTAATTTACATAACTAAAATGCAATAAAATCTAAAAAATTTTGCAGGAATTTAAAAATACTTGCAAAAACTATTGACAAATACTATTAT
>CAZZHP010000005.1:0-21412 GCA_964653925.1 uncultured Eubacteriales bacterium
CAATTTTGGTAAGTTCACCGCTCTCGTGCAAAACACTCTCGAAGAACCATTTGTCGTAATTTATACGGTATTTTTTCATATCGTTTTGCATTTTTTCGATATTTTTAGGTAACGCAAATTTAACAAGTTCAGCCTTTCGTTCTTCCTCAGTAACCTGCATAAGTTTGTCGCCGTTTAACTCGGCATATTGTTCGGCTCTGTCCTTAATATCAGCCCCTTGATACCAGTCTTCGCTAAATTCTACATTCTCTTCGCCAAGGAAGATTTGCTTATAACGGGCATCAAGCGAACAAGCAAATTTTTCGATTTGATTACCGGCGTCATTTACATAAAACTCCCTTGCAACATCAAAGCCGGCAGCCGACATAACAGATGCAAGGCAATCGCCCAACGCACCGCCACGGGCATTACCCATGTGCATAGGGCCTGTCGGGTTGGCAGATACAAACTCAACCATAACCTTTTTGCCGTTGCCAAAGTCAGATTTACCGTAATCGTTCCCACGGGACTCAATCTCGGTCAAAATCTCGGCATAATATTTATCAGCAAAGAAGAAGTTAATAAACCCTGCACCCGCAACCTCAAATTTACGGAATATATCGTTATTAATTTGAATTTCATCTGTAATAGCGGCGGCAATTTTAAAAGGTGGCATTCTAAAAACTTTTGCCCCAGCCATAGCAACATTTGTCGCCAAATCGCCGTTAGTTCTGTCGGCAGGTGTCTCTATAATAAACTGCGGTAGGTCATTTTGTGGTAACTTACCCTTTTCAATAGCAGATTTAAGTGCATTTTCTATGCAACTGCGTAACTCTATAATAGCATTTTGTGATGTTTTGGACATAATTTTTTATACTCCTTTGCGTTTGATTTTTAGCGTTATTTCATTTTCACTCATAAGCATATCATTACAATCTAATGTGTAACTTGCGTGGGCAACCCCGCCGTTGTTATCAAGTGTAAAATTAATGGTGTTTGTGTAAATTCCAATCATAAGGCAACCAAGGGGTGTTTCGTAATAACAATTATGACGGGTGTTAAGTTCCAAAATCATACGGGAGGCATTCTTGCAAGTTTGATTATTACGCAAGACTGTTATAGTGTTGCGTTTTGTCGAAACCTTGACCATATTATTTGTAAAAATGCTTGGGTCATCGTCATCATATTCGGTGTAAGAGATGCAATATTCGCCGTTGCGGTAAAAATACTTGCCCTCTGTTGTTAAATTTATATTATCACATTTGCCCTCAATAGTCTGTTTGCTGTTTATCTCAATTAAGAAATCTCCTACAATCTTCTCCAAAAAAACATTCTCCTGTTATTGTTTTAAAATTGTTCTATATCTATTTGTGTAACCTTGTGTTCTACATTTTCGCCCAAGAAAACTCCTGCGATTTTTTCAAAATTCCCCAAAGAGTCACTTACAAAGAAGCTCTTCTCTATTTCCCCTTGCGGAGTTGTATTGAGCAAATTATTTTCGGTCAAAAGTTTGACAGCGTACTTGGCAGTTTCTTTGCCTGAGTCGATAAGCCTTATATCTTTACCGACATATTTAGATATAGCATTTTTAAGTAGCGGGTAGTGGGTGCAACCCAAAATAATTGTATCGACATTTGCGTTGACAATAGGTTCAAGATAACGCTCCACAATGAGTTTGACTACCATATCATTTTCGGAGCAAAGGCCGTTCTCTACAAGCGGTACAAATAGGGGACAATTTTGCTCAAAGACCTGAATATTCGGGTTAAATTTTGCGATTTCTGTCTTGTAACTGTGGCTGTTTATCGTAGCGGTAGTACCTATTACGCCAATTCTGTTATTTTTGGTGCTTTGCACAGCAGCGTAAGCCGTAGGTCTGACTACACCTGTGTAAGGCACACTCAAATTTTTGCCCAAATCAGTAGCAACAGAACTAACTGTACCGCAGGCGGCAATAAGCATCTTGACATTATGCGACAGCAAAAATTTTGCATCTTGCATAGCGTATTTTTTTATGGTATCGTTACTCCTCGAACCGTAAGGAACACGACCTGTATCGCCAAAATAAATTATATTTTCATTAGGAAGCACTTTCGCAAGTTGTTTGACTGCCGTTAATCCACCCAAACCAGAATCAAAAACTCCGATTGGTCTTGATGACATACAAAAAACCTCTTTTCGTATTTAAGATAGGTTAATTATCTTAGCTGAATATAGCACATTATACTTATATTTTTCAAATAATATATAATCAATCTGTGTCGAGTTTAAGCACAGCCATAAAAGCCTCCTGCGGAACTTCGACAGTGCCGAGCTGACGCATACGCTTTTTGCCTTCTTTTTGCTTTTCGAGCAACTTTTTCTTTCTGGTAATATCTCCGCCGTAACACTTGGCGAGTACATCTTTACGCATAGCTTTGACTGTTTCACGGGCAATAATCTTGCCACCGATACAAGCCTGAATTGGCACTTCGAATAATTGTCTTGGAATTTTATCCTTTAATTTTTCAGCCATTTTCCTTGCGTGTGAATAGGCCTTGTCAGCGTGGATAATAAGCGACAGAGCGTCAACAACATCACCGTTGAGCATAATATCGAGTTTAACAAGTTTGCTCTGGCGGTATTCTTTCATCTCGTAATCAAAAGATGCGTAACCTCTGGTGCGAGATTTAAGCGTATCAAAGAAGTCATAAATAATCTCCGCCAAAGGTAATTCATAATGGATATCAACCCTATCGGAGTCAATATAGTCCATACCCTTAAACACACCTCGCCTGTCTTGGCACAACTCCATAATATTACCGACATATTCGGTCGGACTGTAAATGTGAGCGTCGGTAAAAGGCTCCTCCGACTTTTGTATAACAGAAACATCAGGATAGTTCGTAGGGTTAGAGATCATTTCCTCAGTGCCGTCTGTGCGTGTAATGCGGTAATTAACGCTCGGTGCGGTTGTAATAAGTTCAAGTCCAAATTCACGCTCAATTCGTTCTTGGATAATATCCATGTGCAAAAGCCCCAAAAATCCGCAACGAAAGCCAAAGCCGAGCGAAATAGATGTTTCAGGTTCAAAGGTAAGTGAGGCATCGTTTAATTTGAGTTTTTCGAGTGCATCACGCAGGTCGCCGTATTTAGCACCGTCAACAGGATAAATACCGCAGAAAACCATAGATTGAACAGGTCTGTACCCTGGTAGAGGTTCGGTTGCAGGGTTGCTTGTAAGCGTTACAGTATCACCGACCTGTGCATCGGACAATGACTTGATAGAGGCGGCAATATAACCAACCTCGCCGGCGTAAAGTTCATCTGTCTTTTCAAGTTCGGTTGCACGCATAAAGCCACATTCAACTACGCTGAAAGTAGAGCCTGTTGCCATAAGTTTAAATTCATCACCGACTTTAATCTTGCCCTCTTTGACACAAACATAGATAATAACACCCTTGTAACTATCGTAATAACTGTCAAATATTAACGCACGGAGTGGGGCAGAGGCATCACCGTTAGGTGCCGGAATATCCGAAACAATTTTCTCCATAACATCGTGGATATTCAGCCCGATTTTAGCCGAGATAAGCGGAGCGTCATCAGCAGGAAGTCCAATAATGTCCTCAATCTCTTTTTTTACTCTGTCAGGGTCTGCACTTGGCAGGTCAATCTTGTTGATAACAGGGACAATTTCAAGTCCGCCGTCAACGGCAAGGTAGGTATTTGCAAGTGTTTGTGCCTCAATACCTTGTGAGGCATCTACTACAAGCACAGCACCTTCGCACGCTGCAAGCGAGCGTGAAACCTCATAGTTAAAGTCAACATGTCCTGGGGTATCAATAAGGTTAAACAGGTAATCTTCGCCGTTGTCAGCCTTATATACAAGGGTAACTGCGTGAGCCTTGATAGTGATACCTCTCTCTCGCTCTAACTCCATATCATCAAGAATTTGGTCCTCCATATCTCTGACAGCAACAGATTTAGTCTGCTCCAAAATTCTGTCTGCAAGGGTAGATTTGCCGTGGTCTATATGTGCAATAATACTAAAATTCCTTATATGGTCCTGTGGGAATGACAAAATTTATCACCTTTCCGTTTTGGTATTTGGTTTAATAAAACTCTATAAAATAAAAATTATATTCGATAACATACTTACACTAATTTTACCATAAATATTAATATTTAACAAGGGCTTTGGGGAATATTTTTGAAATTATGCAAAAAAACCATACTGAATTTGAATAATCAATATGGTTTTGCGGTAAATATTCTTTAATTATCTTGCTAAGTGCCTATGGCGTTGCGTAATTGGGTCAGAATTTTCTTTTCTCTGCGACTGACCTGAACCTGTGTCATATTAAGTATTTGTGCGGTTTGTGTCTGAGTTTTGTGCGAAAAATAACGCAAATTAATAATTTGTCTGTCATCTTGGGACAAACATTTAAGGGCAGAATTTAGTGATAATTTCTCGGTAATTTGCTCCTCTTGTGAGTCAACGGGAATATCCATCTGCTCGTTTTCGCTATCCTCTGTGTAAGCGGTTAGTGATACAACACATTGTGATGCGTTAAGTGCCTCGCTCGCCTTGTAGATATCAACGCCCAGACTCTCGGCAAGGGCAGATATTGGCATATCTGTGCCATTTTTGTTCATATAATTAGCAGTAATTACTTTTGCCTTGATAGACAATTCTTTAAGACCTCGGCTGATTTTAACAGCTCCACTCTCTCTAAAAAGTTGTTTAATCTCGCCGATTATAACAGGTACTGCATAGGTCGAAAAGGCGACCCCACGGTTGGGGTCAAAATTATCAACCGACTTAATCAGTCCAACACAGCCAGCCGAATACAAATCTTCGTAATCAATGCCCCGACCCTTAAATCGTTTGGCACAAGCGTGGACAAGTCCAAGGTTGTTTTCGACTGTTTTATCTCGTACGGTCATAATTAAGAGAGCGTCTGATTATTTTTTCCATAGTTATTGTAGTGCCTTTGCCGACTTTGGAGGCAACACGCACCTTGTCCATAAAGTTTTGCATAACTGCGAACCCAAGCCCAGCACGCTCATCACCGGCCGTAGTAAACATAGGTTCAAGTGCTTGTTTTATATCTGCAATTCCGCAACCTTTATCCCTGATTTTAATTACAATCCTAATATTATCAATTATTTTGGCATTTATGTAAATAGTACCCTCACCGGAGCGATAGCCGTGTACAATACAGTTAGTAACAGCCTCGCTTACGGCGGTTTTGATGTCGGATAATTCCTCAATGGTAGGGTCAAGCGGCAACAGAAAAGCAGAAATTGCACTGCGGGCAAACCACTCGTTTATACTGTTACTCTTAAAATTTAGATTTATCTCGTTTGTAATGTTCATATTTTCACTTCCGTTTTTAGATTAAATAATTCCAAGACAACTAAGTCCGGATATTTCAAACATTTTTCTTAGATTATCAGGTATATTTATTACCCTTAATTTGCCACCAATTAACTGTATATTTCTGTATCTTCCCATTACTAAACCTATGCCTGAACTGTCCATAAATTTTACACCCGAAAAATCAAGTTGTAACATCTTTGGCTTATGTCTTTGAGTTTGACCATCTATCGCAACACGCATATCTGCGGCAGAATGATGGTCAATTTCGCCTGATAACAGGGCAGTCATTGTGTCGCCGTTACAAGTTATTTCTACCATTTTTATCATTCCTTTTAAACTGATTTGTGATAATCAATATAGTTACACTATTATTATAGTCAAGCCCAAAATAATTTTTTGTAATATTATGTTGGGAGTAACTTTATTTTAAATTTATTTTGATTTGCTCAGATTTTTACGCAAAAACACCCCGACAGATATTCTGTCGGAGTGTTTTGTCAGGTCAGCCCTGTAAATTTAGAACTCAATATATTCATCTAAATGGATAGAATATAGTACACATTTGTGAACTACATAGTCAGTGCTTTGCTCCATAGCAATTTTATATAATTCAAGTTGCATTTTGTACCGTTGCAATAAGGTCTGTATCTCGGTTACTCTGTCGGTCTTGTAATCAACAATTACAAGTTTGCCATCATTATTTACAAACGCAAGGTCAACAGCACCACGCATTAGAACCTGTTCCTTATCAAACGGCGGTTTGAGCGTGTTGTCAACATAAGAGGCATCTATTGATACAATAAACTTATATTCACGCATAACTAGGCTTGAATTTAAAATTTCACCAAATAATTTAGACCTGAATATCTTGCCGATATTTTTACTCTTTATTGCAGTCAACTCATCATTTGTTATTAAGTTTTCAGTCAATAGTCGCTCAAACTCGGCGTTAATATCATTATAAGCATTGTTAAGGTCACAAAGTTGCAAAAATTTATGTACAGCAGTGCCTTTTTGGGTGGCAGTTTTAACTGTCGGGTTTAAAAATTTAGGTGTGGCGAGAGTGGAACTATCCCCAAAATCTTTGTGTGATAAATCAGATGTGCTGATTTTAAGCGGTAAATTGCGGATAGCATCAAGCGGATACTCAAACTCAGTAAACTCTTTTAGAATTTCAACAGTATTATCTGCGAGATTGCCGGCTATGACCTCGTTTGGAGTTTCTATATTTTCTGTGCAGGAGTCATCATCAAATTCTGTAAATTCATCTATTACCTCAAACCTCCATTGTGGGACTCTTTCATCTGCCACCGATATGTCGCTGTCCGCCATAGTCCGTAATATACTTGCGTTAGGGTGTATCAAGGCACATAGCAATAGCCAATCAGAATAACAAGATGCTGTCTTTACTACATAAGGAGGTATTCGGTTATTTATTGTGGCATAGGACAAGTTCCTAAGTTTGATAGATAAATTGCTTTTTTCACTTTGTTTGTGTGCAGAGGTGATGATTAACTTCTCTTTGGCACGGGTCAGTGCAACATATAGCAGGCGAATTTCCTCCGCTATATTGCCCTCGATGATTTTTTTAGTTAAAACATTGTAGACAAAGGGCTTGTAGTAATAAAAATTATCCTTATCATAGAGTTTGGCGGCAAGTCCGACCTGCGGGTTAATCAGTAATTTGTGCGTTAAATCTTGTGTGTTAAATTTTTTACTGCAATTTGCAAGTATGCAAACAGGGAATTCAAGCCCTTTGCTCTGGTGGATATTCATTATTTTAACGGTATTTTGGTTAACGATTTGGGTGTCGGTGGCAACGGGGAACTTACTGCTCTTTTCATCACCGTTTTCGGTAATTCTATCAAGATAATTAAGGAATACAGACAGTCCGTACTTGACATTTTGCTCATATTTAGAGGCTATCTCGCAGAATAGATTGATATTTCGTTTGACAGTTTCGGCATTGGAATTAGCACCAAATATGGAGTTTAACCCCAAAACCTGACAGATATAATTGACAAGTTCGCTTATGTTTACAGTAACGCTGTAATTTCTAATATCGGCAATAATATCCAAAAATTTATTTATATTTTTGTAACAACCCAAATTATTACACTCACTCGCTACAATCAAGGAGGTATACAGCGGAGTTTTCTCGCTTAGATTACAAATACGAATTTCGGCAATATCATCTGATGTAAATGCAAAAATCGGCGACATCAAAGTAGCGATTAGCGGAACATCTCGCATAGGGTTGCTTACCACTTTCAGCAGGTTGACAAGCGTGCGAATTTCCGCAAAATCTAACAGACTCTCATCTGTCTTGCAAGTTGCCTGTATTCCGTTGCTAATCAGGGTTTTGGCATATAGATTACCAATATCATCAACACCGCTACGCACCAAAATTGTTATATCACCGTATTCAATAGGTCTTAGTTCGCCTGTTGCTTTGTCGGTAACTTGGAACTTGTCGGCTTTCATTTGTAAGATTTTTTGGGCAATAGCATTTGCCTCGTCTAATTTATCATCGTTACTCTTTATTAATATAAAGTCTACGGGAGTTTGATTAGTTGTAGGTGGATAATTAGCCCCTGCGACCAATTCTTCTTCTGCGTTATATTCAATACCGCTCGCCTTGCGACTCATAATATTTTTGAATATAAAGTTAATACTGTCCGTTATGCCCTCACGGCTACGAAAATTTTTGTCCAAAATTATGCGTGCAGGAAATTTATTAACATCACGGTTATATCTTACAGAATTATCCTTACGCCCTATAAATACCTCCGGCATAGCGTTACGGAACTTGTAAATACATTGTTTGGTATCGCCGACTACGAATAATTTTTGGCTGTCATTACTCAATATCTTAAATATCGTGTCCTGCATTTCGTTGGTATCTTGGTATTCATCAACCATAATTTCGGTAAATCTGTCCGATATTTGATTTGCAAATTCCGTCTTGATGTAGCCATCTGGGTTTAAATCACAGCGTTGTGCAAGGAGTGACAGCGTGAATTTTTCACCATCGGAAAAGTCAAGCACATTATTTTTACGCTTGATTTTAGAAAATTCCTCCGCAAAATCTTTGACACACTCAAACAACTTGCTTACAATAGCCTTTGTTTGTTTGAGTTGTGACTTGCAGTCGGCATCGTTAAATCTAAATAAATCTTTAATATCGGATAAATGGTCTTTGATAATATCTTTTTTTGTAATAATCTCTATGTTGTCGTGATGTTTACTAAATCCGTTCGGGGAAGGGTATCTGCTATTTTGCTCAAAGGAATTTACAGCAAAAAACACAGAGTCCCAGTTATCCGGACTGTCAACAATTTGTTTTAGGTTAGTTATGTAGGTCAGGTAATAGCTTACATAGTCATAAACAGGTCGGTCACCTTTTTTATTTTTAAATATCTCGTTGCTTAGTGCCTTGTTTACAATATCAATACAGAGCGGTTCGAGGTAATTTATAGTATCTTTGAGGTAGTCAATGGCAAATTTGCCGAAGATAGTCTGAGATGTGTCTATGTCAGAATTATAATTTTGGAGTACATTATCTATCCACCTTTCACCAAATGGCATTGAACAAAGGAAGGTGTATATCTTTAAGATAAATTCCTCCAAGTCAACATCTTTGCCCCTGAATGTCAACGGCTTGTTATTGGAGAAGGCATTTGCTAAATCAAAAAAATCACTGTCGTTTGAACTGTAAAATTTATTTAATGTTATTTTAAGGGCTGATTTTTGATATTCTATAATTTCTTTATCATCGGCAATACGGAAGTCGCTTGAAATATTATCAAGTTTGTAAAAATATTCACGCACTATTGAGGTACAAAAGGAGTTAATTGTAGTAATGTTAGCCTGTCCGAGCGAGGCTTGTTGATGGCGTAAATATTCATTTTTGGGGTCTGATTTAAGTTTGTCGGATATAGCCTTGCTAATTCTGTCACGCATTTCGCCGGTAGCCTTGTTTGTAAATGTAACAATAAGCAGTTTATCAAGGTCAGCAGGGCAGTTTTCGTCGCAAATTCTTTGCATAACACGCTCGACAAGTACGGCGGTTTTGCCCGAACCAGCGGCAGCGGATACTATTATCGAGCCACCCTTTGCGTTTATTGCGTCAGTTTGTGCAGGGGTCCAAGTATGAGCCATTTTTAATCTCCCTCCTTATCATTCAATTCATGCTCTATTTTGTTTAGGGCGTCCTCTTTTTTTGCGGTTTCAAATTTAATACAAGGGCTGTTATCATCAACCATGCAAATATCACTGTAACAGCAGTATTCGCAACTATCCTTAGAGGTACTTTTTAGTGGTACAGGGCTAAAATTGCCGTTGTAAACATTATTACCCATATCTTTAATTTTGGCATCAATATAGTCAAAGATAAGCTCAAAGTGTCCGTTGGTGAGTATATTTTCTTGTTTGTAATATTCTGTGTTCTTATTATTGATGTTAATATATTTACCCAACTCTTTATCCATACCGACAAGCACTTCAATGCGGTTAAGGAAAAGTCCATTCATCTTGTATTTATTTTTAATTTCTTTCAGCAGGCTCTCGACATCGTTGCCGTCAGTTTTAAGCACTTCGGATACAGCAGGCATATAGATAGCCCCCGCCGGTTGCATATCGGTATTCCTGCATATTGCGGATAAGTAAATAAGCATTTGCAGGTTAATGCCGTATATTATATCGGATACATTTATGCTTTTGTCGCCTGTTTTATAGTCGATAATTCGTACATACTCGCTACCGTCGCCTGCTACCATAGTGTCAACTCTGTCAATAGAGCCGTTTATGTTGATAGCAGAGCCGTTTTCAAGGTTGAGAATATATTTTATATCAGGTGAACTTTTGCCGATTTGATATTCAAAATATTTAGGTTCAAAGTCACTTTGCAGCAATTCGCCGATAATATGTTTGACTACAACTGTCGCATTTATTTTAATTTTGCTCAAAAGATAAATAAAGCGTTTATCCTCGATATCTGCATAATTTTGCCCGATATATTCTTTGATAAATTCGGAAATAGCCTCATCAATGGCTTTGTCATCTAAATCCGCCAGTATATTCGTCCTAAATTTGGTAAAGAATTTTTGCAATATGTAGTGCATGAATGTACCGTGTTGCAGGGTATCAAGATTAAATTTCTCTAATTTTTTTATCCTAAAACCGTAGTCACAAAGATAATTAAACGGGCATTTGTAAAATTTATCAATTTGTGAGGCAGATAAGTCTAAATTATCCCCGAAAATTTTCTTGATATTATCTTTATTAGCTATTTGGGTCTGTGTCGGCTTTAAGCTGCGGCCCATAGCGTTAAGTTTTGATAAATATTCCTGTTTGGAGCAAAAATATTCTTTAAGCTGATTTGAAATGATGCTTTCGCTCTTAAATACACTCGCATAGAATTCAAACGCTGACTTCTCGGAGTATAATTTACGCTTGATATCCAAGTCAGGCGATAGAGAGATAACCTCTGTGTTAGGCAAAATCTCCATTGTCTGTTCAATTATAACCGACGGCATAAAGGAGTCGCCGTTTAGGTTTGAGTTGTAGGTAGTTATGTATAGTTTTTCTGATGTGGCAGAGATTGCGGTATAGGCAAAAAAATCCTCCTGTTTGGCTAAATCTTCGCAATTATAATCAAGTTTAAGGTTGTGAATTTTGGTCAGTTCTGTCCGCTCTACATTAGAGAACAACCCTGTTGCCTTTGGCAAAAGAGGGAAAAGCCTGTCAATAGCACCAAGCAGGAATACGACTTTCTTCTCACCGATTTTTGAACGGTCAACAGATGCAACTGTGATAAGGTCTATGCCCCTTGGAATTATGCCGATGTCGGCATTTTCAAGTTGCAGTCTAAGTAACCTTGAATAGCGTTTGAGGTTTATAGCCTTACCGCCTATTATCATCACCATTTTGTCTAAACAATTTACAAGGTGTTCCCATAGCCTTGTTTGCTCCTCGGCAAAGGTGATTTGCCCCTTATTACGATAAATTTCGCCCAAATTTACAACACATTCATCAACTTTAAGTTCAATTAGCAGATTATATAGTGAGGCCGTAATTGTTGTAGCGGTGGCATCTTTGCAAATTTCTTTGAATTTAATCAAAGGGTTTACAATGAATTGACGCAACTGTTCGAGTTTGGCTAATTGCTCTAAGTCGTTTTCTGATTTTTTAGATGAAATAGAAGAAGGGTTCTTGGTAAAGGGTCTGCAAATTTCGTTTGCAGTTATCGACCAAGAATAAATGTAATTTTCGAGGTTTGATATATCCTCAATTTTTGCAGGAATTAAGCCTGTTTTTAAGAGTTGCAATATAGATTCCGGAGCAAAATGCTCGGATACCGTATCGAATATGTAGAATATCAGCCTTACCAATGGTTTTTGGAGCAGAGCCTCACGGCAGTCATTAAAGAAACGCAGGTTATATTTGTTAAGTGAATTTTGCAAAACACCGTTATATGCACTCATATCACGGGTCAAAATTGCAAAGTCATTTAGCAGGTAACCCTCCTTGACAATGAGTCGCTTTATCTCTGATGCGACAAAATCGCACTCATCATATATGGTCTCACCGCTATATATCTTGATATTCGGGGCAGGGTCGGTACTGCTCTCACGCTCTAAACGAAAGATATTTTTTTGCAGGAATTTTATATCCTCATTTTTGGCACGGTAATTATAAATAAGTTCTACATTCGGTTTGATAGCAACACCGTTATTTTTTGCTATGTCAGTTATGTAATTATAGGTCTTGTGGCTTGTAAAGAATAGTTCCTTTTTATCCTCGGCAAAATTTTCTAATGTCAGCGAAAAATACATATCAGCCGACTCTCGCATAAGGATAGAAATTATATCTAATTCAACAGCAGTGAAGTTGGCAAACGAGTCAACGGCAATAATGTAGTCCTTAAAAATATTATTTTCGCTCAAAATATTCTTTACTATTTCGAGTTTTTTGAGTGGCTCGGTGTAGGTGTTTTCAAGCACTGCGTTGTAGGCATCGTATACAAGAGCAGTATCAGTCAGCTTAGACTTCAATATAGGACTGCTTACAAGGTCCGCAACCTCACGAATTTTGGCAGGGGAAACAGCACATTTCTTGTATTCCTTTATTGTATTAAGCATAATTGTAATTAAATCATCGGAATTTTTACGCTTTTTAAACAATTCAAGGTTTGCACATACCCCATCAAGTGCCATGCTCATAACAAGAGCAAGGTCGGTATCCTCTATTGTATCGGGCAAGGTGCCTTTGTAGTCAGCAATTATACGGTCGCATAATCTGCCAAAGCCCAAAACATCTATCTTGCTCAAAATTTTAGCACCAAATTTTTGGAGCAGGGTCTTTTCGGTATCAACTGCACTCTGGTCAGGCACAATCAGCAATAACTTTGCATTGTTATTTGTGTTACACTCGTTATGCAATATGTTGTGGATATATGTAGTTTTGCCACAGCCACTGCCACCCAAAATAAATTGTAGCATAATTCACCTCTTGTATTTTCAAAAATTATATTTAATTTATCTTTCATTTTCGGTAAGACTATTATTACCATCAATAATTTTATGGATATAGTTTTTTAATGCTTCGTAGTATTCTACAATTTTAAATTTGAATTTAAAACCCCCGTCATCAATGACAATGTTCATCTCATCATCGTTTAGGGTGTCACGCAGAACATCGGAGTTGCAAACAGGTCCGACACAGAGCGAGGGATACATAACGCACCACCAATTTCTGCCCTCGCCGGAGCCAATCTCAATTTGTAACGCATCATAAAAGCCACTCGGCATAGTAACATCACCGTAATATCTTGTGTTAAAGTAAGTCTTGGTAACCTTTGCATTTACGGTATAATCATAGCCGTTATCTTGTATTGTCTTGTTGGCTAAGTCTATTATATTACACAAATTATCATGTGTCAAACTTATTGCCTCCGATTTAGACGAGCAATTCCTGTACAGATTTCCGGTGTGATTTAATATAGCGTCACGCACCTTTAATTTTAACTGCTGGTCAGCCTCATCATCAGAGTTAGCGAGTATATGCAGTCTAAAAACTTCGGTAGATATATTCTGGCAACGAGCCTCGAAAGGTATCATAGACAATGTAACTGTAAGTACAAAAGCAACACATAGAGATTTGATTAGTAATTTCATAATAAAAGCCTGCCTTTAATTTATTTTTGCTTGTTTTTGTTAAAAAAATTATGGGCAGACTTTTTGTTATTATTCAATATTAAATTATTTTACAGCCGTCTTTGGTAGGTTCGGCAATAAATACCTCGTTATAGGTTTGTTTAAGGATATCGGCACATTTTTGGGCGGTATTGTCAGAGCCAAATATACCGAACACCGCCGAGCCTGACCCTGTCATAGACGCACCCTTTGCCTTGCATTTATACATAATTTGCTTTATGTTGTTTACCTCAGGGAGTTTGAGGGCAACCTCAAAATCATTATACAAGGTCGCACAAATCTGGGACATACTACCGCTATACAGTGAACGCATAGCAAGTTCGGTAATGACAGTAACCTTTGGTGGCATACTGTCGGTCTTTTGGTAAGCCTCAGCAGTCGATACGCTTACATCAGGCTTGCAAATTACTATTTTACATTTAGGTAATTTGTGGGTTTTCTGCATAGTTGTGCCTGTGCCGTTTGCGTATCTCGTACCGCCTACTAAACAGAACGGTACATCTGCACCGACTTTCTCACAAATTTCAAGCATTTCTTTTTCTTTCAGGTAGGTTTCGTACAGTTTGTTAAGTGCAAGTATTACTCCGGCACCGTCACTGCTACCGCCACCCATACCTGCTTGGGACGGGATAACCTTGTCTATGTGTATATGTATGCCTTTGTTAATAGTTTGAGTGTACCTAAAAAATTGTGTAGCAGCCTTGTATGCAATATTTTTCTCGTTACAAGGTACAGAGCCGACTGGGGAACAAGATATAGTAATATCACCGCTCTGGGTGTCGGTAACTGTAATAGTATCGTATAACGATATAGATTGCATAATTGTTTCGATGTCATGGTAACCGTCAGGGCGTTTACGCACAACATCAAGACAAAGATTTATTTTGGCAGGTGCTAAAACTTTTAATTCCATAATTTTATCTCTCTGTAAATAAATTTGTATTTGTTAATTTGATTTAATTTCCTGCAAAAATTCCTTTATTCGTTTTAGAGCCTCTTGCAGATGTTCGAGTGAATAGGAATAAGAAACCCTAACAAAGCCCTCGCCACATTCGCCAAAAGCACTACCAGGGATAACAGCCACACGCTTGCTACGGAGCAATTTCTCGCAAAATTCATCTGATGAAAGCCCCGTTGACTTAATACAAGGGAAGGCATAAAATGCCCCCAAAGGTTCAAAACAAGTCAGCCCCATATCGTTAAAGCTGTTTACGAGCAATCTCCTACGCATATCATATTGTTCACGCATATTTGCAATATCACTGTCGCCGTTTTTGATAGCCTCGATAGCGGCATATTGTGCGGTTGTAGGTGCGGACATAATTCCAAACTGATGTAATTTTGTCATTTGTGCTATTATAGGTTCGGGTGCTAACGCATAGCCTAAACGCCAGCCCGTCATAGCATAAGATTTAGAAAAACCGCTTACAATTACAGTCCTTTCACGCATACCGTCAATAGCGGCAATACCCCTATGACCGCCTTGTGTATATGTAAGTTCAGCGTAAATTTCATCGGAAATTACAATTAAATTATGCTTAATAACAACCTTGGAGATTTCTATTAAGTCATCTTGTGTCAAGATTGCACCCGTAGGGTTGTTAGGATACGGCAGTATAAGTACCTTAGTTTTGGGTGTTATTGCCTGCTCGATTTCTTCTGCGGTAAGTCTAAAATTGTTTTGAAGTTTTGTTTGCAATTTAACAGGGGTCGCCCCTGCCATATTCGTAAGCGGGTCATAACATACAAAGCAAGGCTCAGGTATAAGCACCTCATCGCCATAGCTTACAAGGCAACGCAGTGCAAGGTCTATTGCCTCACTGCCACCGACAGTAACAAGTACTTCGGTGGTAGCATCATATTTTACTAAAAATCTTCTGTCAAAGTAATTGCTGATTTCCTCACGCAATTTGATAAAACCACGGTTTGGGGTGTACCAAGTTTTGCCCAATTCAAGCGAGTCAATAGCAACTTGACGGATATGCCAAGGAGTTTTGAAGTCGGGTTCACCTATGCTAAGTGATATAACATTGTCCATTTCGTTAGCAATATCAAAGAATTTTCTAATACCCGATGGTCTTACATTTTGGATATTTTCGTTGATAATTTTGGTGTAGTCCAACTTTTATACCCCCTCTCGCTCCTCTTGTGTTATGGCGTTGCACAGCAGGACTCCGTCCTCCTTGTACCTTTTGAGCAAGAAGTGTGTTGCAGTAGATAAGATGCCGTCAATAACAGATAATCTCTTTGCCACAAAGTTTGATATATCCTGAATAGTTTTGCCTTTTACAATTAACATAAGGTCAAAAGTCCCTGCCATAAGGAACACAGACTCAACCTCAGAGAATTGAGATATTCTTGTTGCAATTTCATCAAAGCCACTTTCTTTCTTAGGTGTTACTTTTAACTCGATGATAGCCTCAACATAAGCGTCAGGGATAGATTCCCAGTTTATTATGGCACGGTGGCCCTTGATTACGCCTTGATTTTCGAGTTCTTTTATTTGCTTAGCAACGCTCTCCTCGGTCGTACCAAGCATTTGTGCAAGTTGGCTGTTTGTAAAATCAGAATTTTCGCTTAATATATTCAGTAATTTTTTCATAATAAAATCATATCCTTTCCTGATTGTAAATTTTAAATTAATCAAGTTCGTTTAGCCATTGTGCAAAGTCGGCATCACTTGGTAAACACAGGTCACCACGGGGCGAAAGCCCCACCGAGCCAACCTTTACACCGTCAGGCATACAAGAACGCTTAAATTGCTGTGTAAAGAAACGCCTGATAAATATTTTTAACCACTTTTTGATTGTTTGTTCATCATATTTATCGGCAAAAGTTTGGGTTGCAATATAATAAATTTTGCTTGGTGTGTAGCCACATCTTAAAAAATAATAAATAAAAAAGTCATGTAACTCGTAAGGACCTACCAAGTCCTCGGTCTTTTGGGATATGTTACCGTCATTTGACGGCGGTAACAGTTCGGGACTAACAGGGGTGTCCAAAATATCCAAAAGTACGGTTGACAATTCCGTATTAGATATACTCGCCTCGTAGGCTACCAAATGTCTGACAAGCGTTTTAGGGATAGAGGCATTGACTGCATACATTGACATATGGTCACCGTTGTATGTTGCCCAGCCGAGTGCAAGTTCGGATAAGTCCCCTGTGCCGACTACAAGTGCATTGTATTTGTTTGATAAGTCCATCAGCACTTGGGTGCGTTCCCTTGCCTGTGCATTTTCGTATGTTACATTATGATTATTAATATCGTGGTGTATATCCTCAAAATGTTGTGTAACAGATTTTGCAATATTTATCTCCTCGAAACTGACCCCATAAGCAACCGCCAACAGTTCGGCATTAGACCGTGTGCGTTTGGTTGTGCCAAAGCAAGGCATAGTTGCCGTATAGATATTTTTGCGGTCTATGTTAAGCATATCAAATGCTCTGACACAGACTATCAGTGCAAGCGTACTGTCAAGGCCTCCCGAAAGCCCCAAAACAACGCTGTTAATATGTGCGTGTTTAAGTCTGACTTCCAGCCCTGTGGCCTGCATTGTGATAATATCGGCACTTCTTTTGTTGCGGTCGGTAATATCGGCAGGAATAAACGGAGCTTGCTCAAACTTCCTGTCAAGTTTAAGGGTATCGGTATTAAGGCTAAAATTAATATATCTGTATTCTTCTGTATTTTGATTACCAAAATCAGTTCGTTTACTTCTGTCAAAAATAATCTTTTGCAGGTCAATATCGGTATATTGTATATTATTTTCAAACCTGTTGCTCTCGGCTAATATAGTGCCGTTCTCGGCTACAATATTATGGCCGGAAAATACAAAGTCAGTTGTACTCTCGCCAAAGCCACAGTTGGCGGTAATATATCCGCAACATAACTTGGCACTCTGCGAGATTATCAAATTACGGCGGTATTCTGCCCTTGCAATTATCTCGTTGTTTGCAGATGGGTTGGCTATCACGGTTGCCCCCGCAAGTGCAAGTTTCTGTGAAGGGGATATTGCACAGGATAAGTCTGTGCCGACTTCTATGCCAAGTCTAAATTCGGGCATATTATCACAGTTAAATATAATATCCGTACCAAACGGAATATTACTTTGCGAGCATAAATTTATAAATTTATTTGTTAGGCTTATACCGCTTGCAAAATATCTGTACTCGTTATATTCAATATTACTCTTAGGTACAATGCCCAGAATTTTACCCCTGTTTATTACAACAGCACAGTTATATGTCGCATTTAAACAGGT
This sequence comes from uncultured Eubacteriales bacterium, assembly GCA_964653925.1. Taxonomy (GTDB): domain Bacteria; phylum Bacillota; class Clostridia; order Oscillospirales; family Acutalibacteraceae; genus CAZXCG01. The sequence goes on from CAZZHP010000005.1 coordinate 17,826, forward strand.
AACAGGCATACCTAATATACATAGTATGTCTAAATTTTGAGTATGATTTAAAATATCAGTCAAAGATTTTTCGGCCGAAATTCTGAGTGCAGGTTGCATAAACAGGTCACCGCAGGTACAGCCCGTAATACAAAGTTCGGGCAATAGCAATAATTTAACATTATTTGCAGATGCTATATTTATATATTCAATTATCCTGATAGTGTTTTGGTTGCAGTTTGCAACAGTAACTTCGGGTGTTGCACAGGCTACTTTTACAAAACCATAATTCATATTTATCCAACTCTCTAATTTAAAGTAATATAATATGCCATTTTATTTATTATATATCTTTTTTGTAAAAATTACAATTAAATTTTAAAGAATTTTCAAAAAAATAATTAATTTGCAGAAAAATGTTGTATATGTACAAAAAAGTAGAATACTGTAATTCTAAATGAGAAACATATTAGAAAAAACCTATTGACTATTTGGTGAAAAGATAGTAAAATAATATTATCAACAAAGAAAGGTTGTGTTAATAGTGAGCGAAGATTTTGGTATGGATATTATCTCCCTATTAGATGATGATGGCAACGAGCATCAGTTTGAACTTATTGACTCTATTATTCAAGATGAAACAGAATATTATGCGTTAGTTCCTATTGATGAAGAAGAGGAGAGCAACGAATATTATATTATGGAGGTTATCGAAGCGGAGAACGGCGAACAGGAACTCGCAGAGATTGACGATGATGATTTGCTTGATAGTCTTGCGGAGATTTTCGAGGCTCGTTTTGCAGAAGCAGCAGAATTTGATGATGAAGAATAATAACTTATCTTAATTATCTAACATAAACTCCTGTTTGATGCGTGATAGCGTTTGATAACCCTACAACTTTATAAAAGGGAGCTGGGCTCTGGCTGTGGTGTGCAGACCTCCCGTATATTTGTTATATTTATACGGACGAAGGGAGCCTAAAACAGGCAGGCTGGCACCCACCTGGACTCTCGTAGGCAGGTAATTTTTAACGCTACACGGTCAAACGGGTTTTTATAAAAAATTTTTTATATTTCCTTTTGGGAATTATAAAGTGAATAAGATAGTGTATAATAATCAGTTGGGTGATGGAAATGTATATTGCTAATACAAAAGAATATATAATAAAAGCAGTTAAGGTCGCAGTATTTTTAATGGGACCTGCTTATACATTCCCTCAAAATTCTATTGTTAAGGTTAGAGGCTTTTTGACAAGCCTTTGACCTTATTTTTATATATAGAAATTTTAATAGAAAAGTTAAATAGGACAGAAAGGAATTACAAAAGATGGGTGAAATAGCTTATTTGATTTTAGAAAATGGTGAAGTCTTTGAGGGCAGGTCCTTTGGAGCAAAAAGGGAGTCCATAGGTGAGCTTGTGTTTACAACCTCTATGGTTGGCTATGCAGAAACTTTAACCGACCCAAGTTATTATGGTCAGGTTGTTATGCAGACCTTTCCGCTTATCGGTAATTACGGTGTAAATTCGGCAGAGTTTACAGGCAAAAAGTCATACTTAAATGCTTATATAGTAAGGGAATGGTGCGACGCTCCATCAAACTTCCGTAGCAAACAAACAATTAACGAGTTTATGCTTGATAGAGATGTCGTAGGTATTTATGGAGTTGATACCCGCAGAATTACCAAGATTATTCGTGAAAACGGTGTAATGAACTGTGCCGTTACATATTCGCTTGATAATATGGAGCAGAAACTCGCACAAATCAAAGAGTACAGGGTGACCAATGCGGTTAGTGCTGTTATGGCTGATTTTAAGGCTGATAACACAGCCGTAGCCGGTGGCAAAAATGTAGTATTGTGGAATTTTGGTGCGGTTTATAATACCAAGCAGTTGCTTGCAAAGTATGGTTGCAGTGTTACAACTGTACCGGCAGATACAAAGGCAGAGGAGATTTTGGCACTTAATCCAGATGGTATATTGCTGTCAAACGGTGCAGGCGACCCGACTGAGAATACACAGATTATTGAAGAAATTAAAAAGTTATTAGATAAGAATATCCCTATGTTTGGTATTTGTCTTGGACATCAATTACTTGCACTTGCTATGGGTGCAAATGTTCAGAAACTTAAATACGGCCACAGAGGTTCAAGTCAGCCTGTTAAGGATATCAGAACAGACAAAGTCTACATTTCAAGCCAAAATCACGGTTATGTAGTTGAGTCCGATACACTTCCTGCCGATGCAGAGATTAGGTTTGTAAACTGTAACGATAATAGTTGCGAGGGCGTAATTTATGCAAACAAGGCTATGTCAATTCAGTTCTTCCCAGAGGCAAGCGGCGGTCCGCTTGATACCGAATTTTTGTTTGATGAATTTGTGAATTTAATGAATAATTGATTGTAGAAAGGAGCAATAACAATGCCACTTAGAGAAGGAATAAAGAGAGTATTAGTTATAGGTTCAGGCCCGATAGTTATCGGTCAAGCAGCAGAGTTTGACTATGCGGGTACACAGGCTTGTAAGGTACTTAAAGAGGAAGGTTTGGAGGTTATCCTTGTAAACTCTAACCCTGCTACCATTATGACAGATAATGCTATGGCAGACAAAATTTACATAGAACCGCTTACACTCGAAACGGTAAAGCGTATTATCCGTAAGGAGCGTCCTGACAGCGTACTTTCTACACTTGGCGGACAAACAGGACTTACACTTTCAATGCAACTTGCAAAAGAGGGCTTCCTTGATGAATATAATGTTAGACTTTTGGGTGCTAAACCTGAAACTATCGACAAGGCAGAGGACAGAAAGTTATTCAAGGATACAATGGAGTCAATAAACCAACCTTGTATTCCATCAATAGTTGTAAACGATATTGAATCTGCTGTTGAGTTCGCTAACAAAATCGGCTATCCGCTTATTATAAGGCCTGCATTTACACTTGGCGGTACAGGAGGTGGTATCGTTAATAATGAGCCTGAATTAAGAGAAATCGGCTCAAACGGCTTGGAACTTTCGCCTATCTCACAGGTACTTGTTGAGAAATGCGTTTCAGGTTGGAAAGAAATCGAATTTGAAGTTATCCGTGACTCAATAGGTAATGTTATAACAGTATGTTCTATGGAGAATATTGACCCTGTTGGTGTGCATACAGGCGACAGTACAGTTATTGCTCCGGCAGTTTCACTTGCTCCTGAGGAATACCAAATGCTTAGAACAGCATCATTAAATATAGTAACTGCACTCGGTGTTGAGGGTGGCTGTAACTGCCAATTTGCACTTGACCCAGAGAGCCTTAATTATGCGGTTATAGAGGTAAACCCAAGAGTTTCCCGTTCATCTGCACTTGCATCTAAGGCAACAGGCTACCCGATTGCAAAGGTTGCTACAAAGATTGCTATCGGATATAGTTTGTCCGAGATTGAGAATGCTGTAACAGGCAGTACTTATGCTTGTTTTGAGCCTGCTGTTGACTATTGCGTAATTAAATTGCCTAAATGGCCTTTTGATAAATTTGTTTATGCAAAGAGGACTCTCGGCACACAAATGAAGGCAACCGGCGAGGTTATGGCTATTGCCCCATCATTTGAGCAGGCAATTATGAAGGCGG
>CAZZHP010000006.1:0-20885 GCA_964653925.1 uncultured Eubacteriales bacterium
TCAAATCAATCGTGAATAAATTAAATTGATGTTTCTAAATAGAGGTAATTATGGATAATTATAATATCACTGATGTAGCGTTGCAAAGTGCAAAAGATATACTGTTTGCTCTTTGTAAGGAGTCAGGAGTTTCTGGCAACGAGGGTAGACTGTTCAGTTTGTGTAAGTCATTACTTCCCCAAAATTTAGATGTAACAACTGATATAAATGGCAATATAATTACTGTACTTGGCAACCAAAATGCTGACAAGACAATTTTGCTCGACGCACATATAGACCAAATCGGTATGCGTGTAACAGGTATCAAAGATGGATTTTTGCGTGTTGCAAATTGCGGTGGTGTCGACGCCAGAGTTTTGCAAGGCAGTTATGTTACTGTACATGGCATAGCAGATATAAAGGGCATTGTTACCTGCACTCCGCCGCACCTTTCCAAGGGCGGTGAGGACAAAGCAACTCCGACAGATAAACTTTGGATAGACACAGGGTACACTTATGATGAGTTAAAGCAGCTTGTAAGCTTAGGCGATACCGTTACTATGTATTCTAATCCGAAGGAACTTTTAAATAATAGAGTGAGTTCTGTTGCCACAGATAACAGAGCAAGCGTTACGGCACTTATACTTACTGCTATTGCGTTAAATGAATGCGATTTAAACTGCAAGGTTATATTGGTTTTTAGTTCAAGGGAGGAAACAAACGCACTCGGTGCCAAGACATCTGCATTTAAGTTTGATATTGATGAAGCTATATCACTTGATGTCAGCTTTGCCGAGCAACCAAACCTCAAATATTCAACGGCAGGTAAACTTGGTGGCGGGCCAATGATTTGTATTTCTTCTACACTTAACAAGGCTATTAGCAACGAACTAATTGCTATATGCAAAAGGGAGAATATTCCTTATCAAATTGAGGTCTGTGCAGGCACAACAGGTACAAACGCAGACCATATTGTTACAACTAAATCAGGGGTAAAGACGGCACTGATTTCAATACCTCAAAAGAATATGCACACCCAATCGGAAATAGTTGACTTAAAAGATATAGTTAGTTTATCGGGTTTGCTATCTGCTTTCATCAAACAAGGAGGTACAAAAAATGTGTGATAGAGAACTACTTGCGGAATTATGTATGGCAAGGGGTATTTCCGGTGATGAATATTATGTTAGACATATAATTGAGAGGGAAATTTTAGAACACGCAACAGACATTAAAACTGATGCGTTAGGTAATTTAATTGTATTTAAAAAGGGCAAAAAAAACCCAAGCCATAAACTAATGGTATCTGCCCACATGGATGAAGTCGGTTTTATTGTTACTAACGTAACATCAGACGGATATATCAAATTTGCCCCTGTTGGAGGTATTGACCGCAGGGTAATCTTTGGCAAAAGCGTCAAAATAGGTAACAGGGAGGTTAGCGGTGTTGTTTGTGTTACCCCTATACATTGTTGCAGTGATGACGAGAGGACAAATATTCCCGATATAAGCGATATGTACATAGACATTGGTGCAGATAACAGTCAAGACGCACTCAGCGTTGTATCACTTGGTGATAGTATCACATTTGATACAGATGTATTTTTAACAGATAAAACTATTATGGCTCGTGCTATTGATGATAGGGCCGGCTGTGCTATTATGTGTAATATGATTAAATCTGACCTTGAATATGATATGTACTTTACATTTGTTGTGCAAGAGGAGGTCGGCCTTCGTGGTGCAAAGGTAGCAGCCTATACAGTTAATCCTGACTTTGCATTAGTTATCGAGTCCACAACAGCCTCCGATTTACCGGACATTCCTTACGAAAGTCAAGTTTGTAATCTTGGTGATGGTGCGGTAATCTCCTTTATGGATAGAAGTACAATTTATGATAAAGAACTTTATAACTTATCATTTAAACTTGCTAAGGAAAGTAATATAAAATTACAAACTAAAAGAGCAGTCGCTGGTGGTAATGATAGTGGCATTATACATACTACCCGTGCTGGCGTGCGTACACTTGCAATCTCAATTCCCTGCAGATATTTACATTCAGGCACATCTATTATCAGTCTTGATGACCTTGACAGTGCCAACGACATTGTAACTTTATGTGCAAACAAGATTTGCAGTGGAGCATTATAAGATATGATAAAAATAATTGATATAAATTTTAACCCTTTGCAAAACATATTTAATCTTGACTCCAACGATACTTTTTTGTGCCGTATCGGTTCATTATATAATACCTACGGTATAGATAAAAGTTTTGTTAATTTTTGGTTGCAACTTGATGATAACAGCCACATAACATCTGTTATATCAATGCTCGATTTTCAGATGACATTATATTTAACCCAAAATTCCAATATAGAAGAAATAGAGGAATTTATTTATATAATAGGTGCTAAATCAGTGTTAACAGATTATAAATATAATTTAAAGTTAAATAGTTTTAAAAAACTAAGCGGAGATATTCTTAAATTTGATTATAAATTTAATATGCAAACAGTAAGTAATCAAATAAACACAACTCCGCCAAAGGTTAAAGATTTATACAAATTGTTAAATTCAGTATACGGTAATAACTTTGCCGACCAGAACAGTTTTTGTCTTGATGTTTCCCACAAATTATTAAAAAGGACATCAAGAATATACAGTATTACAGATAAAGGTGAGTTAGTGTCTTGTGCTATGACAGTTGCAGAGTTTCAGAATACTGCTATAATCGGTGCAGTTGCAACACTCAAATCAAGCAGGTCAAACGGCCTTGCAACTGACTTAGTGATGAACCTTGCGGATAAGTTAACACAAGAGGGTAAATCAATTTATGTGTATACGGATAATAGTAAAATAGATGAGTTTTATAATAAAATAGGGTTTAATAAAGACGGCAAGTGGAACGAGTTTGTCATAAACGGAGAGAATTAAATTGAAAAGTCCATTTTTTAATATAGAAGATAAAATTTATAACGCAGCTGATAAGGCTATGGAACTTTGTGCCGATAAATTTGCAGAAATTGATAGAATTCAAAATTATAATCAACAAAAAATGCTATCAGCCTTTCACAACGCAGGGGTGAGCGAGAGTCATTTTGCAGCATCAACGGGTTACGGTATAGGTGATAAGGGTAGGGAACTTTTAGATAAGGTTTATGCCTATGCTTTTGATGCTGAATCAGCACTTGTAAGGCATAACTTTATCTGTGGCACTCATACATTAGCAGTAGCGTTGTTCGGACTGTTAAGGCCGAACGATACTATGTTGTGCGTAACAGGTATACCGTACGATACTATCCGTGCTACTATCGGCATTGAGGGTAATTATTCCGGTTCACTCAAAGATTTTGGTATAATATACAAGCAAGTTGATTTAAAAGAAGACGGCACGCTCGACTATAATGCTATTGAGGACTCCGTATATGACGGTTTAAAAATGGTTTATATTCAGCGTTCAAGGGGTTACAGTTTGCGTCCGACCCTAACCTGTACCGAAATAGAGAAGATAGTGCGTATTGTCCGTAAAAAAAGTCGTAACACAATAATTATGCTCGATAACTGCTATGGCGAATTTACCGAGATGCGTGAGCCACTCTCCTGCGGTGTAGATATTATGGCAGGTTCACTTATAAAAAATGCAGGCGGTGGTATTGCACCAACCGGTGGTTATATTGCCGGCAAGAGTGAACTCGTCGAATTGTGCTCTTATAGACTGTCTGTACCAGGGATAGGTGGCGAACAGGGTGCAACATTAGGGCTTAGTCGAGAGCTATTTTTGGGTGCATTTAACGCACCGCATGCAACGGGCGAGGCACTCAAAACAGCAGTTTTTGCGGCTGCCTTGTTCGAAGTATTGGGTTATGATGTTACACCACGGTATAACGAAAAGCGTGGGGATATAATTCAGGTACTAAAACTTGGAACACCAGAAAAACTAGTTGCGTTTTGTCAAGGTGTTCAATCTGGCGGTCCTATTGACAGTTTTGTATGTCCTGAACCTGCCCCAATGCCAGGATATGACAATGATGTCATTATGGGCGGTGGGTCGTTTACACTTGGTTCAACTATTGAATTTTCTGCCGATGGACCACTTCGTGAGCCTTACGCAGCATGGTTGCAGGGCGGACTCAACTTCCATAGCGGAAAAATCGGGGTAATGATTGCGGCAAATAATATGGAAAAAATCAGCAACTAATATTGATAATATGCTTAATAAATGATATAATATAATAAATTTTTAAGGAGTGTGTTTACTATGAATATAGTAGTTCTTGCTGGCGGTTTAAGTACAGAAAGAAATGTATCTATAACATCTGGCAAAAAGGTTTCAACAGCACTTCGCAAGGTTGGACATAATGTAATTTTACTCGATGTATTTTTTGGTTGCGATGCAAATACAAATGATATGCAGAGTATGTTTAATCAAAATATAGATTTTATCCCAGATGTTGCACTTGATAGTCAAGTTCCAAACCTTGATGAGATTAAAGCGTCAAGGGGTGGCAGCGATAAGGTTTTCTTTGGCAATAATGTAGTAGAAATTTGCCAATATGCTGATATTTGCTTTTTAGCCCTCCACGGTGATGTTGGCGAAAACGGCAAATTACAAGCGTCATTTGATTTGCTCGGTATTAAATATACAGGCTCCGGTTCATTAGGCTCGGCTGTTGCTATGAACAAAGGTATATCCAAAAGTATATTTTTAAGTCACAATGTCTCAACTCCTATCGGTGTTGCTTATAGCAAAGAGGATAAATTAAATAATTTGCACCTCAACTGGAACACCTTCCCATGTGTTGTTAAGCCTTGTTCAGGGGGTAGCAGTGTAGGCGTTTCGATTGTTAACGATAAAGATGAATTTTTATCAGCCCTCGAGGAGTCATTTAAGTATGAAGATGAGGTTTTAATAGAACAGTTTGTAAAGGGTAGGGAATTTTCTATTGGTGTGTTAGGTGGTAATGCCTTACCAATTATCGAGATTATCCCTAAGACAGGCTTTTATGATTACGAAAACAAATATCAAGCAGGCAGAACATTAGAAGTTTGCCCTGCCGAACTTGATGAGGAAACAACTATCAAACTTCAAAATCAGGCAATAAGGGCTTTCAAGGCTCTCGGACTTGAATCGTATAGCCGTATAGACTTCTTGCTTGATAATAACGGCAATACATATTGTTTAGAGGCAAATACTCTGCCAGGTATGACCCCAATTAGTCTTATGCCACAGGAGGCGGCAGCAGTAGGTATCAGTTACGAGCAACTTTGTGATAAAATAGTTGAAATCTCATTACAAAAATACGAGGCATAACTTATGAAAAGTTTAAGAATATCCGATGTTTTAGCTGTTTGTGATGGCGAATTTTACGGAGATACTTCTGTACTTGATAAACAAATTACATCAATAACTACTGATAACCGAAAGGCTATTCCAAACTCGCTTTTTGCTTCTATTGTAGGTCAGCGTGTTGATGCCCACGATTTTATACCGTCTGCATTCCAGAGCGGTGCAATATGTGCAATATGTGAACATAAAATAAACGGCGATTATCCGTATATTCTTGTAAATTCAACTACTATTGCACTCGGTAAAATTGCTAAATATTATCGTTCATTGTTCGATATACCTTTTATAGGTGTTACAGGCAGTGTAGGCAAGACCTCTACCAAAGAAATGCTCTACTCTGTTTTATCGCAAAAGTATAATATTCACAAAACAAACGGTAACTTTAACAATCAACTCGGTGTTCCGTTAACTTTGTTTGGTTTGGAGGAATATCACCAAATAGCAATAATCGAGATGGGCATTTCTGATTTTGGCGAGATGGATTACTTGTCAGGCATAGTCAGACCCGATATATGCGTAATTAGCAACATTGGCAACTGTCATCTTGAAAATTTAGGTGATAGAGATGGTGTGTTAAAGGCAAAAACAGAAATGCTAAACAATATGTCACCTAACGGTTTTGTTGTATTGAATGGTGATGATGATAAACTTGCAACTGTAAAGTCAGTAAATGGTAAATCACCTATATTTTTTGGTATTAATCAAAATAATCAATATTATGCACAAGATATTTGCGGTGGCGGTTTAGATGGTATATCTTGTACTATTTGTACTCCAAATTGCAAATTTGATGTTAGTATCCCATCAATCGGTAATTATATGGTGCTTAATACACTCTCGGCAGTCGCAGTAGCACAGATACTCGGTTTGAGTAATTCGGAGATTATCACGGGTATTCAAAGTTACAAAACTATCAGCGGAAGGTCGAACTTGATTAAAACTGATAAATACACCATAATTGATGACTGCTATAATGCAAACCCTGTTTCTATGAAAGCAGGAATTGATGCACTCTGTACATTTAACGGTAGGAAAGTTTGCATACTTGGTGATATGAAGGAACTCGGAGCAAACGAGACCGGACTGCACCAAGAAGTAGGTGCGTATATCAATACCAAAAATATTGATTTGCTTGTTACAGTCGGTAACCTTGCACTTAATATAAATAGTATGGCAGGTATTGACAACAAGGTCCACTTTGATACGCTTACTAATGCTATTGACAACTTATCAGGGCTACTTTTGCCAAATGATGTTATACTTGTCAAGGCATCTAATTCTATGAACTTTAAACAAATAGTAGAATTTTTGAAGGCATAAAATAAACCTTCCTCATTGATAATGGGGAAGGTATTTAAGTAATTTATAATACGCTACATAAACATAACATTTCACAAATTATATCATATTCAGTTTTAAAGTCGCTTAGAGGTAACGGGTTTTGCCCAAGTCCTATTTCTATTGTGAATGCAGGTCTGTGTAATTTTTCAATAAACCAGTCTTTAAAGCCTCCGCCAACAGCAAGGCCCTCAGGTTCACTTACAATGTAGCCACTTGATTTAGCGAGTGACTGTGCAATTTGCTCACTTTTTGCAGGGGTGTTTGTTCCATAATCAAAGTAAATTTCTCTACCCTGTGAGTGGAACGCAAAGGCATTAAAAAAGTGATTGTTTCTGCTAAATTCAGCTATTGCATAACTTTCTGGTTCGCTCTCTGGATATTCTCCGCCGTAGCGTGTTTTTGCAGGTTTTGTTATTCCGTTTTTTATTTCCAATTTTTTAAGTTCATTCCAGCCGGCATTAAAATTATGATTTATGTCAACTCCTCTTGCGTTTGCCTGCCAGTTAGATGTATCATCTGCAATAGAGTCTATTAATTTTTGATATTTTGGTGCAGATTTACCTCCGCAAATTGCTATTTCTGTTCCATCGGGGTTTATACAAGGTACAATACACACGCCACGATTTTTAAATAATATATCAAACCTAAACCCGCATAACTCATCATTATTTGCCATACTTTCGCTTATGTCCTCTATGAACCTCATCATAGCCATAACTGTTAAATATTCACTCCCGTGGAAGCCACCGCATAGCAAATTCATTCTTTTGGTATTACCAATAAAATATGCGTTTATACTTCTGTCACATAGCGAAGTGCCTATAACCTTTTTGTGCAAAAAGGGATATTTGTAGCATAACTTGTTCAAAAATAAATTACGATAATTTTGTGTAGGATAACATATTTCCATAATAAACTCCTTTATTATTTTTGAGGTGATAAAAATGAAACTTACAGAAAAAACTATTAGCCAAACTAATATATATAGTGGGAGAATTATCAATGTATCAGTTGATGATGTAGAATTGCCAAACGGCGAAATGGCTAAGAGGGAACTCGTTGCTCATTCGGGTGGTGCTTGTGTTGTGGCGGTCGATGATAACCAAGAAATTTTATTTATAAGACAATTCAGGTATCCTTTTAAGGAAATATTGCTTGAACTTCCTGCCGGTAAACTTGAAAAAGGTCAGACACCGCTCCAAAATTGTATTAGGGAATTAAAGGAGGAGACAGGTGCTATCGGCCGTAATTATGTATCACTCGGTACGGTTTATCCAACTGTCGGTTATTGCAACGAGGTCATACATATTTTTATGTGCCAAATTGATAGCATAGGTACTCAAAATCTTGATAAAGATGAGTTTTTAAATGTCGAGAAAATTCATATAGATAAGGCACTTGATATGGTTATGAATAACCAAATACCTGACGCAAAAACCCAGATAGGCATTTTAAAAGCATCTATTTTGCTCCAAAAAGAAAGAGATAAATCACAATGCAATACATAACTGACAATACTCAATTTAAAATTAACAAAACAGTAGTAGCTCTCGGCTTCTTTGATGGGGTACATTTAGGACATAGGAGGGTAATTAATTCGGTCGTTAATATGGAGAGCAAGGGCTACACACCGCTTGTGTATACATTCTCAAAAAGTCCTAAATCAATATTAAATAACTCAAACGCAGAATATTTAACCGATAACAAACGCAAGGCGGAACTCTTAGACTCACTTGGTGTGAAATATCTTTGTGAGGCGGACTTTACAAGTATAAAAAATTTATCACCGGATAAATTTGTTTATGATATACTTTACAAGTCACTTAATGCAGGTGTTGTATCTTGTGGCTTTAATTATCATTTTGGAATAAACGGCACAGGAGATGCCGATACTTTAATATATGAGTGCAATAAATACAACATAAAAGTTAATATAATTGAGCCTGTAATTTTAAATAACACTGTTATTTCATCAAGTAGAATTAAGCAAGAGATAAAATTAGGCAATATAAGTTTGGCAAACGAGATGCTTGGTGACAAATTTACTTATACAAGTATTATTCAGGCAGGACGGCAGTTAGGTCGCAGACTTGGTACTCCTACGATAAACCAGAACCTTGATAATAATATTGTTGTACCTAAGTTTGGTGTTTATGCCTCACAGGTCCAAATTGATGATACATATTATCGTGCGGTAACTAATATCGGCACAAAGCCAACTGTAAATTATAACAAGGTTATTAGCGAGTCGTGGCTTATAGATGGAGATTTCGGTGATTTGTACCGCAAAACTTCAACAGTTAGACTTGTCGATTTTATAAGACCTGAGGTTAAGTTTAACTCTATTGATGAACTAAGAACCGCTATTTTAACCGATGGTAAAAAGGTAAAATCAATGGATATTTATACAAATATAAAAATTTAAAATTTGAATAAAACACGCACCTTTGTCAATAATAATGACGGAGGTGCTTTTTATGAATAATAATAACAAAAAGAACAACAAATTTAAGCAAGAAAAAGCAGGGTTTTATGTTGCATTATCTGTGTGCCTTGTAGCAGTCGGTTTAGCAGCGTGGTCAACATTTGATAGTGTCGATAAATACACTAAAACTGTAATTGATTCAACCTACGAATCTACAATAGCCCCTGTAAATAAAAATAAAACAGGTGTAACAGAAAAAATAGTTGTACAAGAAACAGACCCATCAGAAGAAATTGTTGAAAATATAACAACAGAAGAAACTGTCCAAAAAATCGAGCCAACTGAACAAGCAGAAACAGAGGATACTCTACAAACCATGCTTAAAGTAACAAAGAATTTACAATATCCTACAAGTAGCGGTAAAGTTTTGTTAGGGTTTAGCGAAGAACCAATAAAAAATGAAACGATGAACGATTTTAGAGCACATAAGGCAACGGACTTTTCGGGCGATAAGGGTGATGAGGTTGTAAGTATGTGCGATGGTGTTGTAACCAATGTATTAGGTGATGAAATGTTTGGTACAGTTGTAACTGTAGAAAACGAAGAAATGACCATTAGGTATTGCGGTTTAGAAAATGTAGAGGTCAAAAAAGGTGATGAAATTCATACAGGTAATGCCTTAGGCACAATAGGTAATGTACCATTTGAAGAGGAGTCAGGACCACATATTCATATAGAGGTAATTGTAAATAATAGGGCAATAGACCTGCTCTCATTAATTGACAATAACCGTTAAACAGATTTAAAGGGGCATTTAGCCCCTTTTTTTACTTAAATTTGTACTATTGTGATTTTATCAGACTCTATATTGTATTGCCCTTGAACGGCATCTTTAACTATAAGTGTGCTTAGGTTATCAAGGTCAGATTTAAGCACAATAACAGTACAACTATTATCATTAATGTAGCATAGGCATTCGCTGAAACCCTTCGCCTTTAATATACCCTCGATGTTATTCTGTGCAAGAATCATTTTTTCAATTTTCTCTAAATTTTCATGGGCTAATTTTTTGTTTTCTTCGGAATTTTCTAAATTAGCAGTAATCTCTTTTATAGATTCAAGTATACTGTCCTGTGCTTTTTGCCTGTCTGTTTCAGCAGTAGCAAAATAATCAACCTGTGATTTTTTTAATTCTGTTTCTGCCTGTGATGTAGGGTCGGTTGCAGTTGTCTCATCTTGTTTGTCGCTTGTTATAGCTTTGTTAACATATTTTGCCTCACCAAGCTCTTTTGTATCTTCGTAATCAGTTTTAAGCATAAGATTTGTATCCGAAAATTGCCAGTTAAGATACACGGCTGCTCCCAAAGCAACTACAAGTGATGCCAATACAATATGTCTTTTTTGAACTTTCATTTTTGTTCCTCCTAAAATATTAAATTTAACTAAACTTTAATTAGATAGTTTACTAACACTTATTTTTGATGCAGATATATCAAGCACACTTCTAAGGGCATTTATAATATTCTGCACAACGATAGGGTTGTTGCCACCATCACAAACAACTATTACACCTCGAATTTTAGGTTCTAATTGTTTTGTTTGATTTTCTGATTTCTCTTGATATACAATTTCGCTTGATGTATCAATAGTCAGCAGAATTTTTGTTCTGCCAACACCGTCAATATACGAAATTATATTTTCAAGTTCTGTTTGCAACTTTTCACAATAACTTTTTGTAGAAGTGACCTCATTGTTATTGTTGCTGTTTTTGGTATCAGATTCAACCAATGTTGATATAAATATAAGCACTATACCAACAATACCAAGTACTATAATAGTCTTTTTGATAAATTCTTTTTTTAGTAATTTTTCCATCTTAATTTCCCACTACTATGTTTGGCAACATACCAAAATTTTTATAAACTAAACTATTTATTTTGAGTAGTTCATCATTAGAAGCTACATCAATATATATGCTTATACTGTCAATTTTTATGCAATAATTTTCACTAATATGTGCATCAATATTAGCATTAGTTATTGTAATATCTTCTTCTTCAAGCAAAATTTTAAGTGCCTGTGTAGAATTCTTTATTGTCTCATCAAGTAATAATTTGTTGTAATCAATACTATTGCTCATTGTGGGAATATTACTATTAACTGAATTAATATTATAGTTTAACTGTGTTATAAAATTTTTAATAGGGGATATAACACAAATCAAAAAAAACATAGCAATAACTATCCTTGCCGAACTCTGCATTTTAGCACTTGGCAATATTAACTCAACTATCGAGCATACCACAGCACAACCGCATATAATCAGTGCAACACCGGAAACATTACTCAATTTGCACCACCGCCTGACAATATCAAAATACTTGTAGAAATAATAAATAACGCTATTACACAGGCGACAATTACTAATGTGGTGCTTATAACCGTTGCACTTATTTCAAGCACTTCACACGATATGTTACTTGATAATATCTGGGCGACACTTTTGCAAAGATTTATTGATAATATCCATAACAACCCTTTTATTATTATCGGTAAGAATACTACTATAATAGCAATTATAGAAAATACCCCAACGCCCGATTTGAGTATATTTATACTGCTGTGAACTGTTCTGTATGCTTCTGATAATGATGAGCCGACTATTGGTATAAATGAAGAGATAGAAAATCTAATTGCACGGGTAGAAACGCTATCTGCCATAGTATTTATAATTGTTTTAAATGTTAGCATAGCAGAGAATATACTCATACCGAACCCCAACAACCATTTGATAATGTTATTTATAACTTTACATATACCACCCAACTTGAATGTAGGGCATATAGCAGATGTTATGCTAACGCCAAAAAATATGTTTAGCATAGGAGCAATAACATTACTGCAAAGTTGCGACATACCCTCACAGGCAAACATCATTAGTGCATAGTAAGAGCCTGATGTCAATATACTGCCTGATGCAACCATTATGGTGCAAATTATAGGTATATATATAAGCATAAATTTTGCACTTGTATTTATTGTGTTTATTGTTTGAGTTATAAAATCAGTTATAGGTATTACTAATATAAATGTAATAGCCAGAACAATTAATATCTGCATAGTGTTTTGCATTGTTGTGCTTGTTGCACCGTCACGAAAAACATCAAATATAGCAAAAATTAATATAAT
Organism: uncultured Eubacteriales bacterium; assembly: GCA_964653925.1. Lineage (GTDB taxonomy): Bacteria > Bacillota > Clostridia > Oscillospirales > Acutalibacteraceae > CAZXCG01. Next base: position 12,285 of record CAZZHP010000006.1, read on the forward strand.
TCCGGTAATAGTTGCAAAGCCACTCAATGGTGCTGATAAATTCTTAATAAATATATTCTTCAAAATTCCAATCAAATCGTAAAAATTAATATCTTTAGAATTTAATATATCAGGTGTTACACCAATTTGATTTAATATATCCTTTGTGTCTTCATCAAGCCCACCAGAAAGATTATTATATATCCCGTCTAAATCAAATGTATCATTTACATTATTGTTTGTACTTTCTACTGCATAGCATACAGGGGATAGGCAAGACAACATCACCAGCAAAATTATGCAAATCAGTAATTTTTTCATATTCCAATTAACTCCAAAGCAATATTTAAAATTTCCTCAAATAACGGTAAAACACTTATAATTACACTTAACTTGCCCGCAAGCAGGGTGTTAGATGCAAGGGCAGTTTGTCCGGCATCTACACAGCAATTATACGCAAACTCGGTTATAAAGCATATCCCTATTGCCTTAAATACAATTTTTAGGTAATCGGTATTTATATTTGTATGCTCTGCGATAGTAATAACTTGCGAAAATATCCCAACTGTTTGTGCAATTATCCAAATTAAAATTCCGGCACAAGCACAAATGCTTAGTATCGTCGATAATTCAGCATTGTATTTTTTTAGCATTATCGAAAATACAGCAGAGATAATCGCCACGACTGATATTGTCATAATAATACTCATAGTTCAAATACCGACTTTATTGTATCAAACAAATTGCTTATTTGTGTTATAACCATCATAAGTGCTACTATTAGACCGGTCAGAGTAGTTAACAATGCTTGGTCCTCTCTGCCACTTCGTATTAACAGTTGATTTAGTACGGCAACAATTATTCCTATTGCTGCAATTTTAAAAATCATATCAATATCCATTTTAAACCTCTTTTATATTATCAGTATAGCGATTACAGTACCGGCAAAAAAGCCGAGCATTCTATATAATTTTTTGTTAGAGTTATAATTTTTTTCTTCTTCGGACAGTTCCTTGTTGGCGATGACTTCGTATAACTCGATATGCTCTATTTGACCGAGCATATCGGTTGCACCTAAATTAAGGCCAAAATTATGTATAGTATTATAACTTTCACTTTTCAGGTTAAATTCTTTTTTAGTTTTTTCTGACGCAAGTTCCCAACGGGTTAAGGGGGAATTTTGATTATCTGCACTAAATTCCTCTTTAAAATAATACATATTTTCAAAATTACTGCAATCAACCACAAGTTCCGTAATATCGGAGCCAACATACCGTAACTTAACCTTTAAGAGTGCCAAAAATTTAACAAAATCTTCCCAAAATAACTTTCTTTTCCTTAAATTTTCTGCCTTGTAAAATCCAAGTAGGGTAGAAGTTATTAAAAATAAAATTCCTGAAAATATTTTAAGCATATATTAACTCCAAGTTCCCATTATATATCTCTGCAATTTCACCAACAAATTTTCGGCTTTTCAAGAATACTATTCTATCAAAGCCCTTGTTAATAAGATTTACAATATTTTGTCTGCGTTTAAGTTCATCTATATTAGCACAATGCAAGGTAGCAACAAATTTTACGCCATTATTAAGTCCAAGTTCTATTGCTCTAAGGCCGTTATTGTCACCAATTTCATCACAAATTACATAATCGGGGGATAGACATCTAATAGCCTGATTTATACCATCAAACTTTGAGTAACCATCTAAAATATCACACATACCTATATTATTTTGTGCCGTACCCGAAACAACGCTTGCAATTTCTCCTCTTTCATCAATAACAGCTACATTATTACCATTTAAGGAGAGTTTTCTTGCAATATCTCTTATGATGGTTGTCTTACCGCTACAAGGGCTACCGCATAGCAAAATGCCGTTAAAGTCATCACCGGTTATGTCTAAAATATTATTAGATATACCAATTTTCTCGCTTGCAATTCTTATATTTATAGAGGTTATATCCCTTATATTTGTTACCTCGTTATTTATATAAACAGCAGTGCCGGATATACCCGCCCTATGACCGCCCCTCATAGTAACAAAGCCGTTTTTTATTTCATTTTGCTTGCTGTAAACAGAATGGTTGCAAATATTTTTAAATGTTTCAGCAATATCTTGCCTGCTGACTATCACCAAATTATCGTTTATAGTGCTTGTACAATTTCCGCTTAAATTTATGTAGTATGTATTTTTAGGTGTTGTAACGCTGATGGCCTTATTCACACGCAATCGTATTTCTTGTGCAACTTCCTTTATTTCGTCGGGGATAGTAAACACAAAACGATACAACGGGTAACTTAGCGAATTACAGGCATCGTCAAATCTTGTTTTCATTTACTTCACTACCTTTTTTTATCTTGTTAAAGAATATGATGGACAAACAATAATTATGATTAAAATACCAAATATTAACCCGTACAATTAGCCTGTGAAATATTTAATAATTAAAATTGCATCAAATTACAAAATGTGTAAAAATAAATGCTTAATAAACAGTAATTTTATTAAACTTATGAAATTTTTAAAAAATATCTTGCAAAAAGCAGGTTTTTGTGTTACAATATTAACAAATGTTTATGGGATGTGTTTTTAATGCAAGATAATTATAGCGACATTATACCGGAGGTTCTCAAACTTAGTAAGTTATGTCAAGAGTACGGCAAAATTGACCCGACTCTTTATTCAAAATATGATGTTAAAAGAGGTTTGCGTGATGTAAACGGCAAGGGCGTTTTGACAGGTTTGACAGAAATTTCGGAGGTTAATGGTTCTGCTGATGTTAACGGAGTCCGTTCACCTATTGACGGACAACTTTTTTATAGGGGTTATAATATAAAAGATTTAGTAGAGGGTTTTACAGATGATGAGCATTTCGGTTTCGAGGAGATAACATATTTGCTTTTATTCGGTAAATTGCCAAATAAGCAAGAATACTCTGATTTTTGCAATTTGCTTGATTACTACCGTACTTTACCTAACAGTTTTGTGCGTGATATTATTATGAAAGCTCCAAGCACAAATATAATGAACGCTCTCTCCCGTGAGGTATTGACACTTTACTCTTATGATACAAAGGCAGAGGACACCTCGCTGCCTAATGTGCTTAGACAGTGTTTGCAACTTATCGCATTATTCCCTGTGCTTAGTGTATATAGTTTAAAGGCATACAATTATTTCCATGGAAATCAAAGTTTGTTTATTCATCCGCCAAAGCCTAACGCATCAACTGCCGAGAATATTTTGCACATGTTGCGGCCAGATTCTAAATATACCAAACTTGAAGCCAAGTTGCTTGATATGGCACTTGTACTTCACGCTGAACATGGCGGTGGTAACAACTCAACCTTTACAACTCATGTTGTTACAAGTTCCGGTACAGATACATATTCTGTAATGGCTGCATCATTAGGTTCGCTCAAAGGCCCTAAACACGGCGGTGCAAATGTACAGGTTGTTAAAATGATGGAAGAAATTAAACAATATATTTCTGACCTCGAAAGTTATGATGAGGCGGAGGCTTATGTTTCCAAAATTGTAAACAAAGAGGCTTACGACCATACAGGCCTTGTCTATGGTATCGGTCACGCAATTTATACCAAGAGTGACCCTCGTGCGTTGACCTTCAAAGAATATGTTAAAAAATTATCCAGAGAAAAGGGCAGAGAGGCAGAGTTTACACTTTACCAAAATGTTGAAAAATCAGCAATTAAACTCATCTCCGAGCGACACAACATACACAAGGGTGGCGTATGTGCCAACATCGACCTTTACAGCGGTTTTGTTTATAATATGCTTGAACTTCCTGAAATGCTATATACCCCAATCTTCGCAATCGCCCGTATTGCCGGTTGGAGTGCTCATAGACTCGAAGAACTTGTAAACCCAAGCAAGATTATTCGCCCTGCTTATCAAAATGTTCAACCACGCCAAGAATACATCAAAATGTCCGATAGATAAATAATCTTAATGTAGACAAATAACAAATGCCCCTGCCAATAATGGCGGGGGCAAATTTTCGTTAAATATACAAATTTATTTTTTATGTTTTGCTTTAATGGATAAAATAATAAGCATAACTACACAAGTACCGCAGAATGCACCGCAAAAGTCTATCCAAACGTCCTGTATCATACCTGCTCTGCCTTCTACAAATAACTGTATAGTCTCATCAATAACAGCCGTAATTAAACCGATGAAATTTATATTAACAAAATCTTTTTTTATATTTCTGTTATATGTTCTATCAGTTACTGTCAAAAGAGAACCTAAGATAAAAAATTCACCAAAATGTGCAATTTTTCGGATAATATTATTCTCAAATTTTATATCAAAGCCTAATTTTGCAAGAATATCATTAAGTATATCAGTCAGCCCTGCACTTTCTGCCTTTGATGCAGTAGCGGGCATAGACGAATGTATAAATATAAACGCTATAAAAGATATGGTTACTAAGGTCATAATAACCTTAGTAAATGTCAATTTGTTTCTTCGCTTTTTCTTCATAAAAATTACCTGTTAAAAATAATATTCCCACAGCACAAAATTCTATGGGAATACTATGTGATTATCAATTCTTCGTATTTTTTGATTTGGCCTTAACTATAATAATTGTAACAACTGCAATGACAGCTAAGCAAACTACAACAAGCAAGATAATTACTATGTTGCTCTTACTATTAGGGTTTTCTATGTCTGACAGATCATCAATTGGTATTAGATTTTCTGTTGTTTTTATATCTTCTTTTTCTAATGCTTTTTCGTAACTGATTTCGCCTGTAGCATCTTCGTTATTCACAAAATCGCCTGTATTACCGTTGGTTTGTGCTGTTGTGTTAAGCACAGGCTTAGCGTCCTCAATAACAGAAGCACCGTTTACAGAAATATCAGTTGTAAATGTATAGGTTTTAAGGTAATCACCAGGGCCATATTCGTAAATATCATAGAGTTCATCTACATAGTAGGTTATGTCTGTTTTACCCTCTTTTAAGACAGTGAAGGTAAGGGATATAACCTCATTTTTATTTGTAAAGTCATAGCCGTTTACACCTTCTGATGCGTTCATAAGCACCTGATTAGATAGGTTAGTATTTACCATATAACCTGCAAAGCCATCACACGACACGCTATCTGTGTCAAGTTGTAAATACTCGCTATCATAGTATACTGACATTTGTATTCCTGCAACAGGTGTAGCAACCTTTGAAAGATTAAGTGTATAAGTAACTTTATCTCCCACATTTGCGGTAGCATCATTAATAGTGAGTTCAGCAGCCAAACCTACAACTGTTGAAAGAACAATCATAAAAACAGCGATAAAAGTAGCAGAAATTTTTTTAACTAAATTCATAATTATCTTCCTTTTTATTAAAGTTAATTTACAATTTAATTATACAATAAAAAAATTACAAATGCAATATATTTAACTCAAAATCATAAAAAAATCATCTTAAATTATTGTAAAAAAATTTCATAAATATATTTATTTTACATTCAGTTTTTAAAATTTTCAAATTATTTGCACAGCAATAATTTAACACAAAACCGCAAGATATATAACGAAAACACATCACTTTTGCAAAAAACGCTATCACTTTTGCATAAGTGGTTTACTTTTTAAAAAAAGTGTGATACACTATTGCCGATGAATAAAGACAAATTTACCCAAATTTATTCATTAAAAATTTATAGTACAGGAGGTTAAAAAAATGGAAATGACAAAAAAGATGTTGTTCAAAATTTGTCCAGCAGTTGTAGGTTTTTTCACATTGGTTTTGACTTTACAAGCTAACTCCTCAGGTTGCTTTATTGTTCATCAACCAAAAGTTCCTGCAAAATTAGATGAATTCAAGAAAATCAGATGATTAAGAAATTCTCTAAAAGGTTTGCTAAATTTTTGAGTCGAGCAGAAGATAAGATGGAATATTGCGAATTATACGAATATGCAACATATACTGTTCTGTCATCAGTATTACATATAATAAGCATATTTATTTTGGGTATAATTTTTAATATGTTGTTAGAGTGTCTTATTTTCTATTCATCATTTATTTTAGTACGCAAATTTGCAGGTGGCTACCATGCAAATACATCAACAAGATGTTATTTGTTCTCAGTGATTATTGCAACTATAATAATGACAATTCTTAAATTTTCATTATTATATGCAAATGGTAGTTATGTGCCATTTATATATTTTTTCATCTCGGTTATTTGCTTAGTAATTATTTGTTACCTATCGCCATTAGATACAGATAATAAACCGCTAAATGACAAAGAGAAAATAATATATAAACGAATGGCAGTAATCTTCGCTTTAATGTTTTTTATACTTTCAACTATACTTATATTGTTAAAGATTTATTATATTGGTTTTCCGATAAGTTTAGGACTCGTATTAAGTAGTATACTACTTGTTATGCGTAAACTTCAAATTACCAGTAATAAGCATTAATTTAGTTAAACGAATTTAGATTTAGAACATACATAAAACTTTGGGGTAAACTAAATTAATTAACAATAGGCAAACAAAAATATAGTTGCAGTATATAATATTTGTGTATGCAAATATTAATTTTTCCCATTTAAAAGACAAGTGTGCAGGTTTTAATCTACACACTTGTTTTTTTATTGTTTTAATAATTCAAGTATCAAATTATAAATATGCTCAGCTGAACGGTTCTTGACAGTCCTCCTGCAATTTTCACGCATCTTTTGTAACTTTTCTGGGTTTTCTAATAGATATTTAACCTGATTAGCACCCTTTATGCCTTTTTCAAGTTTAATTCCGACATTATTCCTTACAAGGTAGTCAGCGTTATCCTCCTCTTGACCAGGGAAAGCCTCAAAAATAAGCATAGGCAAATTGCACGCAAGGCTCTCTGATACAGTCAGCCCACCTGGCTTAGTAATTATCAGGTCGGCTATGGACATATAATCAACGACATTATTTATAAAATAGAATAATCTTGTAGGTTTAAAATAAACTTTTTTTGGTTGCAAAATATCCTTGATATGTTTATCATCTATTTTGTCTGCAATTTGGTCTTTAATTTTATCAAATTTAATTTTAATTTTACTTGATTCTTCTTCGCCATTGTCGTAAGATTTTTCAATCAACTTTTCAAATTCATCATATAATTTTCTATTTTTACCGGTGATGATAATTATTTGAAATTCGTTTTCAATTTCTAATAAATTTTTGTAAATTTTAAGAATATCATTAACTCCAAAACTACCCGCCATAATCAATAGTATAGGTATATTAGGGTCAAAACCAATTTTCTCAATAATTTTCAGCTCATCTTTTTCTTCATAAAAGGCATTATTAATAGGAATACCAAGCGAGTGTATTTTGTCAGCCGAGACATCGTATTCATTAACAAGGGCCGATGTCATCTCATCGTTAGAGGTAACATACGCATCGACAAAATCTCTGATATATGCCCTGTGCGGAGCATAGTCTGTAATAATCGCTATCAAAGGGGTCGATATTAACCCTAACTCTTTAAGTTTTGCAACCATTTCAGTTGCAAACGGGTGGCAAGATACGACTATATCCGGTTCATACTCCTCAAATAACGGCAATAATTTTTTGCTCATAAAGTCATTTACAATACCTATTACCGAATTTAGAGCGGTTTCTTTATCAGAAATCTTGTAGACAGTACCATATAGGTTAGGCATTTTGGTTGCTAAGTAATAGTACCCGTCTGTAATAGTTTTGTTAAAAAGTTCACCGCAGTATTCCAAGGCATCAACTATTTTAACATCTGCAAATATATCTTTGTCAATTATATAATTTCTCAACGCATTTGATGCCTGCTTATGTCCGCCACCGGTAGACGCACTCAAAATCAAAACTTTCATCATTATAACCTCTTTTAATTCAAGATATTAATGCTCAATTATATTATAACATATTAAAATTATTTTTCAATATATTTTAATAAATATTCAAAATTCTATGCACAAATTAATATTGTAACTAATAACAACCCAAAGGTTAAGCAATATAGTTATAATTCAAATAGTATTAGGGTAATTTGTCGGTAGGTATATAACCTAAAATTTAATAGTCGAAATATAAATAAACCGTAATAAAAGTTTTGATAAATCATAGTATTTGCTGTCATTTTTTTTAAAATAATCTAACCTTAGTCGCAAATACAAACCGCAATATATTATAACAAAACCGCAACATATATAACGAAAACACATCACTTTTGCAAAAAACGCTATCACTTTTGCATAGGTACTTGACAAGATATTTTTGAAAATATATAATGAAGATGATGAGGGTACCAGTTTTTATAACTAAAAATTCTCATAAAATGGAATATTTTTAATATGATTTTACAATTATATTAAAATGCAAGAGGGGGCGGTTCCATTGGGCTATTTTATAAATAATGTGTAAAATTATAGTAGTTTAATGCGTATAGACATTTATTAAATTTATTCAGGAGGTTAATATGAAGAGCAAAGTAACAATTTTTATTATTAGTTTTTTACTAATTACAGTGTGTATATTTTCGGGGTGTGATTTTATATCTTTATTAAGTAAAGATGAGAATTTTGATTATAATCAAATTCTAAAAAATTCCACCTCAAAAGAGGAAAG
>CAZZHP010000007.1:0-20812 GCA_964653925.1 uncultured Eubacteriales bacterium
ATAATGAACTTGGCTTTTATAAGTTATTTGCAGTTTTTTTCGTAGGTAGTTTTTTGGGTGTTATTATCGAACTTATCTGGTGTGCTTTCACTCTACACCGTATAGAGAGCAGAAACGGGTTAGTATTGGGTCCATTTAATCTGGTATATGGGTTTGGTGCATTATTACTTGCTGTTTCGATGTATTTTTTGCAAAGAAAGGGACTCCCCTATATATTCTTGGGCGGAATTGTAATGGGCAGTATTGTTGAATATGTATCATCATTTATACAGGAATTTTTGTTTAACTCCCGTTCGTGGGATTATTCCCGTTTGCCACTAAATATCAACGGCAGAATTTGCCTGCTGTATTCTGTATTTTGGGGCTTTCTGGCAATATTATGGTGCAAAGTTTTATATCCGTTATTTTCCAAAATGCTCAATAGCGTACCAAACTCGCTTGGTAAATCTGCTATTATTGTACTGCTTGTCTTTATGATAGCAAATACTGTCTTGTCATTCCTTGCACTTGAAAGATGGAAGATGAGAATTGACGGCAACACAAAATCTAATACGGTTTGGCATTACTTTGATAAAAACTATCCAAATGACAAGATGGAGAAAATCTTTGCAAATATGCACTTTAAGTAATATAGTTGCAAAAAAATAAAAACTCGCATCGTTAAGATGCGAGTTTTTAGTTTTGATTATGTTACTTTCTACATTAAAAATTATTGAAAGAATTTGTTGTGGATAGCGACTACTGCGTTGTCAGCGTCAGCCTTGTCGATGAGAACAGAAACCTTGATTTCACTTGTGCTAATCATTTGAATATTGATTTGTGAATCATAAAGGGCCTCAAACATTGTTGTAGCAACACCTGCGTGGCTCTCCATACCGGCACCTACGATAGAAACCTTTGCTACATTTTTATCGCAAAGAATTGTAATATCATCGTAATTAACCTTTAATGCCTCTAATGCGTCAACAGCCTCCTCGCACTTGTTGCCAGCAACGGTAAAGGAAATATCCTTTGTGCCGTCTCTGCCGATTGATTGAAGAATAATGTCAACATTGATGTCCTTTGCACTAAGTTTTGAGAACATCTTGAAAGCAAGACCCGGGACATCAGGTAAACCGATAACCGATATTCTTGCAATTTCCGTATCCTTTGCTACACCTTTAATAAGCATTTTTTCCATTTTAGTTTTCTCCTTTACTATAGTACCAGGTACTTTTGCAAAACTTGAAAGTACTTCAAGTTCAATACCGTATTTTTTAGCCATTTCTACGCTTCTATTGTTAAGAACCTGTGCACCTAATGTTGCAAGTTCTAACATTTCATCATAAGATATCTCGTCAAGCATAACTGCGTTGTCAACCTTGCGTGGGTCAGCAGTATAAACACCCTTTACATCGGTATAAATCTGACAAAGGTCTGCATGAAGTGCCGCTGCAATAGCAACTGCTGATGTATCAGAACCGCCACGGCCGAGTGTTGTAATATCATCATAACGGCTGACTCCTTGGAAGCCGGCAACAATAACGATATTTTTCTTGTCAATTTCTTTCTTTAATCTATCAGGAACGACAGTTTTAATTCTTGCCATTGTGTGAGCAGAGGTTGTCTTGAAACCTGCTTGCCAGCCAAGCAAAGAAACTACCGGATAACCTAATTTCTCGATAGCCATAGCAAGTAAAGAAATTGAAATTTGTTCGCCTGCTGCAAGAAGCATATCAGTTTCTCTTTTAGATGCTTTTGGGTTTATCTCGTTAGCCTTTTCAATAAGGTCATCTGTTGTATCACCTTGAGCAGAAACAACAACTACTACATCGTTACCTGCTTTGTACGCATCTGTTACTATTCTTGCAACATTCATTACACGCTCAGCGTTAGCCACAGAGCTACCACCGAATTTTTGGACAATAAGACTCATAGTACAGTACTCCTTTAAATTTTTTATTCTATAAAGTTGTAAATTTTACAACCGGATAAAATCATAAAATAATTATAAATTACCAACTCTAATTGTTGATATAATGTTTGCACCGTTTTGGGCAAGTTTGCTGATAGCAGACTCGAAGTCGCCTATTTTTATCTCGGGACATACAAATGCTAACTCGTTGTTTGGCTGGTTTGCCTTGTTAACCTCTGTTATATCACCAAACAAAGATTTGGCACATTCTAATACTTTGCTTAAATTATCACTTGTAAGTCTGACAAACATCGCATTGACTGACTCTTTGTAATCAATTATATCGTGAACTTTGGCATCTTCCCAGTCAATAACTTTCCTTGCTCTTAAATGCTTGCAACAATCAACAATATCCGCTACAACGGCACTTGCTGTCGGTAATTTGCCGGCACCCTTACCATAGAACACCACATCACCTGTACAGTCGCCCCTAACCATAATTCCGTTAAACACATCATTTATGTTGGCAAGCTGACTATTGTTAGGTATAAACATCGGGGCAACAAAGATATCCTTTTGACCGTTCGGCAAACACTTAACGCTACCGATAAGTTTAATTACACCGCCCCACGCACAAGCATATTCTACATCTTGGAGGGTTATTTTAGTGATACCCTCTGTATGAACTTGGTTTGGGTAAATATGATTACCATAAGCCAAACTTGCGAGAATACATATCTTTCGGCAGGAGTCAAACCCCTCTATGTCAGATGTAGGGTCTTTTTCGGCATAGCCAAGTTCTTGGGCAGTTTTGAGAGCGTCATCAAAGGATACACCATCATATATCATTTTAGTCAAAATATAGTTAGTGGTTCCATTTAAAATACCGGCAATCTCGTCAACATTGTTTGCAACCAAGCATTGATTAATCGGTCTGATTATAGGTATTCCGCCACCAACACTTGCCTCAAATAATAAATTAGCATTTGCATCTCTTGCTATACTTATAAGTTCCGCTCCGTTTTGTGCGATAAGTTCCTTGTTAGATGTAACAACACTTTTACCGCTTAAAAGCAGGCTTTTTACAAAATCATAAGCAGGATTTAAGCCACCCATACACTCGACAACAACCTTAATATCCTTATCATTAAGGATATCGTTGAAGTTTTTGGTAAATCTGTCGGCAAGCGGACTATCAGGAAATTCCCTTAAATCGAGAATATATTTGATATATATTTCTTCCCCTATTGTTCCAAAAAGTTTGGTTCGGTGTGTGGTAATTATGTCGCCCACACCGGAGCCTACAACACCATATCCCATAATTGCTATGGATATCATATAAAAAACCTCTTTTCAATTTGTATGTGTTCTATAAAAATCAAGTTTAACCTAAACTACCCCGTACTTTCGGCTGTCCCAGATTCTGATGATTCTATTTCTGACGAACTTGGCTCGGTCGGGTCAGTCGGGAGTGTCGGTATATCTGACTCTGACGGAACTGTCGGTTCGGTAGTAGGGGCAGTAGTATTTTCGGTTGTATTAGCAGTTGTATCAACAGTTGGTTCGGTTACCTTTGTTTCTGCCTTGATAAACTCGTGGTCATTCTTGGTACAGGTAGATGGCATATTATCCCATGTATAGTAGCCAATCTTTGTATTGGTACATAACTCTTTGTCGGCAAGTTTGCCTGTATATGCACAGTAGCGGGCAGTAGTAACCTCATCGCTAAGTTCAAATTCCTTATACTCTTTATCTTCCAAATATTGTGACATTATCTTGGCAAAGGTCTTTGACGCTACGCTTGTGCCTGACCCCCTAATTGAGGTAGGGTCATCAAAACCGCACCAAATAGCAAGTGTACAGTACGGTGAAGCACCAACAAACCAAGAATCGTGGTAATCATCAGTTGTACCGGTCTTACCGGCAATTTCCCAACCGTAAACATTAGCATTAGGTGCAGCAGTCTGTGTACCGTACCTAACATTGTTGTACAGTAAGCGGTTCATAATTGTAGCGGTTTCGGCAGAATATGCTTGTTTACCGACCTTGTCCCTGTTATCAAGTATTATATTATCATTCTGGTCAGTTATATAATAATAGGTGTAGGTGTCGTAAACCTTACCGCCGTTGCCAATATAGGTCAAAGCGTTTGCCATCTCGGTAACGGTAACACCGCCGTTAAGACCACCGATAGAAAGTCCGCCTAATGTCTCGGCATCAATAGCAGTCAGATTTTTAAATCCCATAAGGTCAACTGCCTGTGCATAAGCGTTCTCCGGACCAATCATTGACATAACCTGAACAACTGTTGCATTTGATGACCAATCTATTGCATCAAACAAGGTCATTCTGTTCTTATAATATCTATACCAGTTGCTCGGGCCGGCCTCTTCGCCCCATGATTCGAGCGGTTGGTCCTTGAGCATACTTGAATAATGAATAATGTTATTATCTAACGCATAAGGATAAACTACAATAGGCTTGATAGCCGAACCTGGTTGCAGTACGGACATATTTGCCCTATCCCAAACCAACGCACCTTCTTTTATAAAAGAACTGCCGACTGTTGCTATAACTCTGCCATCGTAGCCTACCATTGTCATAGCGGTTTCGAGTAACGGGTTGTCACTTTTGTCAATTCCAAGTGCTGCCTCTTGCATAGTATTTTGGGCATCTAAGTCCATAGCACAATAGATTTTTAAACCCTCAGTGCATATTTTCTCCTCAGCGGCCTCTACTGTAATATTGTACTTGGCTGATATATCCTTAGCAACTTGTCTGAAAGTAGCGTCTATATACCAGTTTTGTACATCTGTGTTTGTTTCGTCCTCTGCATCGTAATCTATATCCTCAACGCTTTGCTTGGAGTATCCCACAAATGTCATTGTAGCAGACTCCTGCATAGCATCGTCATATTCGTCTTGGGTTATTTTGCCCTGTTCATACATCTGCTCAATTATAATCTCCCGCCTAATTTGGTTATTTTCAGGGTAAATTAACGGATTCCACTTTGACGGGTTTTGGGTTATTCCGACAATAGCGGCACACTCTGCGATAGAGCAGTCTGTTGCACTATGTCCAAAGTAAAGTTGTGACGCCGCCTCTATGCCCTGACATTCACCGCCAAAATTTACGACATTAAGGTATGCTTCGATAATCTCATCTTTCGAATACTTTTTCTCTAAATTTAAAGCACGGAAAATCTCACGCAATTTACGGGCAATACTCGTATCGTTATCGCCTGTCATATTTTTTATAAGCTGTTGTGTAAGTGTCGAACCGCCGTAGTTGTCCCCACCTGTGATAAGGCTTATCGCAGCACCGCCTGTTCTAATCCAGTCAACACCATTGTGCGACTCAAAACGCTTGTCCTCAATAGCAATAACCGCCTCAATCATTGATTTAGGAATATCCTCGTAATCTATCCAAACACGATTTTCGGAATCATAAATCTCGTGATATTGATAGAATTCACCCGTATCTTTATCTTGTACATAGATAAAACTTGTTTGATTAAGCGACTTTGCGTCTAAGTCAAACCCAAGTGGCTCGTTGGCAAGCTTAACAAGATAAGAAATTACTGCAACAGACAAAATACCGCCTGCAACAATAAGTACAATAATAAGCGATTTAATAACGCTACCTACACTTGATAGGCCAAGTAAAAAAACATTTTTTTTCTTATACAAATTTACTTCGCCTGTTACCCTCTCAAAGTTATCATTTTTCATAAATTAAATCCTCTTTTTTAAAAATAAATTATACCTTCGCTTTAATATTTTAATGATTTATTTACTAAAAATATACTTCCTTTATTTTACCATAAACTTTCAAAAAAATAAATATCTTTTTTAAAAAAAATACTATTTTTTTCAAAATTTATATAAATACAAACCTTACATTAGCAAAATATACTGCATATTTTTAAAAAATCAATAAATAATACATATATAAGACAAATATGTAGCTAATGGAAGTGGTAAATATGAAAGGTCGTTACAATAAATATTATATCCCGATTATGTGTATAACTATACTAAGTATAATGGTTATAGCGTTTACACGAATATATGCAAACGCACAATTAAGTTATCCAAGTAATATAAATATACAACTGACACAACAGACCGTGCCTACAACACAAAATACAACCCAGAGCGAATTACAGACCTTTGTAATAACCGAGCAAGGCGGAAAACTCGTTGTATATATTGATGGTGAAAGCAAACCGTTTAAGATAACAGATACCCTGATAAACGATTTGCCCGAATATGATAAGGAAAAAATTAAACTTGGTGTAATTGTATACGGTGATATTGCCCTGCAAAAGGCACTCGAAGATTATTGCAGTTAATTTATTAAAAAAGTTGAAATAAAAACGAAATGATGATATAATATACCAGAAATTACTTTTTTAGGAATGTTGTATATGAAACTAAGAAACACTTTGCAGAAACTTTCTGCAAAATACTTACCGTTGCTCCTAACAACCTATGTTATATTGCAACCTGTAATAGATGTGCTGACATCATTAGGTACAAGGGCAAATATGACTATCACGGTAGGACTTGTTGTTAGGACTTTGTTTATGGCTTATGCCTTTGTCTACACTGTATTTATCAGCAAATTTAAGCAAAAGAAGTTTGTTCTGTTGTACCTATCCCTAATAACCGCATATATGCTCGCCTTTGCGATATATATGTCAAGCTTAGGCCCGATAAGTTATGTACTTGCAAATATTAAAGAAACAGTTAAGACCTTCTTTTTCCCTTATGTTGCGGTTTATTTTTATGCGGTTTACAAAGAGCATAACTTTGTTATAAGCAAAAAAACTGTGGCAATAACTACATCTCTCTATGCCGGAAGTATATTTTTGGCTTACCTGACAGGTAGCAGTTTTACATCTTATCAGTCGGGTTACGGATATTGCGGGTGGTTCTATGCCGCTAACGAGATAAGCGATATTTTATCGTTGGTTTCGCCTATTGCAATTTGCTTTGCGTTAGAGTATATCAAAAACAACACAAATATGAACAAAAAGCAGGTTTGTGTGACTATATCGTTACTCGGTTTGATTTTTGTATGTATATTTGCCTGTACATATATCGGTACAAAGGTCATATTCCCTATTATACTTGTTTATTTGATATTGTGTGCTGTTCGTTTTATTATAGGTTATATAAAAGCCAAAAACAACAAAAATATAATTTCTTTAATTATAGCCATACTATTCTGCGTTATTACTGTATGTATGTACACCTCCTCACCGCTTAATGATTATTTAAGTGATGTGTATTTACCTATCGGAGATGAAACATCAGAGGAAGCTAAATTACTCCGTGAAAATTCGGAGCATATTTACAACAATACAATATTAGGCAGAATGATAAGAGATAACAAGGCATTAGAAAAATTAAATTGGCTGTTAAGTCAACGCTTGATTATAATTGCAACAAGTGTCGAGGAATATGTCACAGGTGATATAGGTACTATTATGCTTGGAATTGGTTACAAAAACAATTCAAGTTATGAATACGATATTGAAAAAATGATAGAGATGGACGCTCCTGCTGTATTATGCAGACACGGCATAGTCGGTTTTGCTCTGATATATTTGCCGTATTTTGCGTTAATCTGCTATTTTGTAATTAGCTTTTTCAAAAAGCCTAAGCACATATTGGACAGTTTATCACGCTGTACCTATCTGTATATATCCGTGATTGGGTTCATTATCTCGCTACTCATCGGTCATACGATAATGTCGCCAAATGTAAGTTTGTTTATAGTATTTACAGCTATGACAGTTCTGTCGGAAATAGAAAAGCAAAATAATCAAATTTAGTCGGGAGAATTTGACTATATGAAACTAATCAAAAAAACAATTTATTATCTCAAAAAACAAGGCATAGGCACTACCGCTAAACTGATACTTATTTATCTGTGGGATATAATCAGAATGGTATTTTTCAGAGCGGTGGCGAGTATTGTTGTGCCTTGCCGACAAGGTGAACTTAACAAACTGCTCGGTGGCAAACGAATATTTGTATTTACGCCATCGGTAGAGTGGAATTACCTGTATCAAAGGGCACAGCAAATGTCCTGCCAATATGCCCAAAAGCCAAATACCGCTGTGGTATTTTTGACTGCCCAAAGGCATTATGACAATGTCCTTGGGTTTAGTCAAATCAAGCCTAATGTTATACTTATGAATGTAAATCAAGCAAAAATTTTAAACAAACTTTCACCAAAAGTTACACAAAAGGTTGCCTGCATATACAATATAACAAGCGGTGTAGATTGCCTAAGCAGTTTTGAACCTGATAAAATTGTTTACGAATATGTAGATGACCTGCACTTTATAGTATCAAAGGCTGATAACTTTGAATTTTACGAAAAATTACATAAAGATTTTTTAGTCCGTGCCGATATAGCTATCGCTACTGCAACAGCACTATATAACGAGATTGAGCCGATAGCAACTAACCCACTCCTTCTCCCGAATGCAGGCGATTATGAACACTTTGCAAAGGTAGTCGAGCCAAACGCAAACTTGGCTAAAATGCTCCAAGACAGCAAATGTGTGCTCGGTTATTACGGTGCGTTAGCGTCTTGGTTTGATTATCAAGTTGTTAAACAGAGTGCCGTAAATCACCCCGAATGGACTTGGCTACTTATTGGCAAGGTAATTGGTGATGACCTTAATAACAGCGGTATCAAGGATATACCGAACATTATTTGCGTGCCGTCTGTGCCTTACAAAAGTTTGCCTGATTATATAGCGTTGTGTGACATCTTGACAATTCCGTTTGTAATTAACGAAACAACCCTCGCTACATCTCCTGTTAAATTATTTGAGTATATGGCTGCTGGAAAGGGTATAATTACATCTGACATACCGGAGTGTAGAAAATACAAATCAGTTGCGATATACAGGAATTTACAGGAGTTTGAAAGTTTAGTTCCGGAAATTCTGGGCAAAAGTAATGACGGGCAATTTTTATCATTACTCAAAAAAGAGGCATTAGAGAACACTTGGAGCAGTAGGACCGATACTGTAATTCAAATGCTCGATAAGACAAATTGAGGTATAAATTATGAAAAATATTACATTACCGCAAATACAGCAACTACAACTTGAAATATTAAAAAATTTCCACAATTACTGTCAAGAAAACGGCCTTAAATATGCACTTTATGCCGGCACTCTGTTAGGTGCGGTCAGACACAAGGGTTATATCCCGTGGGACGATGATATTGATATAATGATGCCTCGTGGTGATTACGAGAAGTTATATGAGTTAATTAAAACCAAACCACTCCCTGCACCGCTTGAACTGCACTCGGTAAGGAATGATAAGCACCACAATGCACCGTTTTTTAAGGTTTGCGACGCACGGACAGACGGCACAGTTACCTATTTGCGTAGTGATATTCGTTGCCCTGTCTGGATAGACATCTTCCCTCTTGACGGTATACCTGACAATGAAGCCGAGCGTAACAAGCACTTGCAAACACTTTGGGATATTCAAAAAGAGATGGAATACATTGTAAGACCGTTGCGTTTTTCGGCAAACCCGTTGCGTTTAGCAAAGCGTTTGTATATTTGGGCAAGGTATCACAAAAAAGATTATCAGTCTATGGCGGATAATATGGACAAACTCGCTCAAAAATATAATTATAATACGGGTGCTAATGTTGCGGTAGCTGTATTTGATGGTAAAAAAAGGATATTTAAGCAGAACTGTATGGATAATGTTGTGTTAGCCGACTTTGAGGACACTAAGTTTTATATTCCTGCCGACTATGACGACTTCTTGTTTAGAATGTACGGTGACTATATGACACCGCCACCAAAAGAGCAACAGGTATCGCACCATTGTTATACTGCTTTTTGGAAAGAATAATTTAAAAATTAAGGGAACGCTTTGCTATGCAGAGCGTTCCCTTTTTAGATGTCTACTTGTAAATTTTCTAAATGAATTTAATCAATCAGTCTTTGAGCGGTATTCCGTTAGCATCGACACTAATTGAGCCTGTAAGTATCATTATACCTTCTACAAGTCCCCAAATCTCTGATACCAACCCCAATATACCGCAAGATAATATTGTCATCAAAAGTTGTGCCAATGCCTTACCTGTATAGCCCAAATAAAAGTTATGAATACCGAGTGCACCCAAGAATATACCGAGTAAGCCAGCTGCAATTTTAGACTTTTGGTTGCCTTGTGCTACCTTTGCAAAAAATATTCCACACTGAGTGCAACAAGCCGCACCATTACCAACAACTGCCCCGCAATTAGGACAATAACTATTGCCATTACCTGCAATATTACCGCAGTTTAGGCAAACATTTTGATTATTCTCCATTTTTGTACCACAATTCCTACAAAACATAATTTTTCCTCCTTAGTTAAAATTAGTAAATATATAATTAACTGCCATAGCACCAATTATGAATACTAATAAGCAATTATTTACCGTTTGATTTTTGAACAATTTGCCATCAAATATAATGTACAAATACAAAATCGGTATACACCAATACATACGGTTAAAACTGTATGCAGAGGCAAAATCTAATCTAAATACCGATAACCACGCCCTTGTCATTCCACAAGCTGTGCACGGGAATTCAAATACAGACTTAAACAAACAAGGTATATCCAAAACACGTGCGAGCATAACAATACAGAATGCACCGACAGTGCCTAAGCACTTTACCCGCTTATATTTTATACTCTTGATTTTATTAATAAGTCTTTGCCTGTACATAAGCATACCTCTTTTGCAAGATGTTGGTGTTAAATCAGAACAAATCACACACTAAACTTGCGTATTCGGTTGGGTTCTCGATAGGTAGACCAGCAATAAGAAGTGCCTGATTATACAAGATTTTCGCCATTTTAGTTGCTCTGTCCTTGTTGACTGTAAACTCTGATTGGAGTTTTTTGAGGGCATTATGCTCCATATTAAGTTCAAGCACTTTTTGTGCCTTCATATTAGAATCAGGCTGAATTTGGCTGAAATATTTTTCCATCTCAAAAGAAACACCGCCCTTGGCTGTCAGGCATACTGCGTGGCTCTTTAATTTGTTTGATACAGTAACCTCGCTAACCTTGTCGCCAAGTACATCTGCAATAAACTTAATAACTTCGGTTTGGGTTTCTTTTTCTTCGGCTGGTTTTTCCTCTTGCTCAATACCCAAGTCATCATTTAAAACCGAACGAAATTCCTTATCGGCATAAGTGTGGAGTATTTGCAGGGCAAACTCATCAATCTCCTCTACACAGCAGAGGTACTCATAACCTTTATCTTTGAGAATTTCTGTTTGCGGAAGGTTGTTAATAGCAGAAACGCTATCACCAAGTGCAAAGTAAATATATTTTTGGTCTGCATTCATTCTGCCTACATACTCGGCAAGGGTTGTTAATTTACCCTCGTTTGAGGAATTAAACATTACAAGTTCTTTGAGGTTATCCTTGTGCATACCGTAATCACTCACAAGGCCGTACTTGATAGCAGTACCAAAACTCTTGAATATCTTCTCGTAGGCTTCTCTGTCCTTCTTCATAAGTGAAGTAAGTTCATTTTTAATCTTCTTTTCGAGTGCATCTGCAATAAGTTTAAGTTGCCTGTCATGTTGTAACATCTCACGGGAGATATTAAGCGATAAGTCGGCAGAATCAACCACACCACGAACAAAACGGAAATGCTCTGGCAACAAATCAGGGCAATTCTCCATAATAAGCACACCGTTACAATATAACTGTAAGCCTTTTTCAAACTCCCGTGTATAGTAATTATACGGTGCTTTTGATGGAATATAGAGTAATGCCTTGTATGTTACTACTCCCTCAACAGATGTTACAATAGTGTGTAAAGGTGCTTCCATATCAAAGAATTTGTCCTTGTAAAATTGGTCATATTCCTCTTTGGTAACATCTTTCTTAGCCTTTTGCCAAATAGGAACCATTGAATTAAGAGTTTTGTCCTCAAATACTGTTTCGTACTCTTGATTTTCTGGGTCGCAACCGTCCTTTAATTTTTGAGTTTCTGTTTCCATCTTGATTGGATAACGGATATAATCGGAATATTTTTTGACAAGAGATGTAATGCGATATTTCTTTAAAAACTCGCTATATTTCTCATCTTCGGTATCTTCTTTAATCTTGATGATTATATCAGTGCCGACTGTATCTTTTTGACATTCGGTAATCTCGTAACCATCTGCACCGTCCGAAACCCATTTGTAAGCCTTGTCGGAGCCATACTTCTTGGTGATAACAGTAATTTCATCTGCTACCATAAAAGCAGAGTAAAAACCTACACCAAACTGACCTATAATACTGACATCATCTTTGTTTTCTTCTGTAAGTTGTTCACGGAATTTTTTGCTGCCGCTACAAGCAATAGTACCTAAATTGTTATCAAGGTCTGTATCGTCCATACCTATACCGTTATCGCTAATTGTAAGCAATCTGTTTTGCTCATCGGCAGTAATACGGATATAGAAATCTTCCCTTGACATACCGACCTTATCATCTGTAAGTGATAAGAAACAAAGTTTGTCTATTGCATCGTTTGCGTTAGAGATAATCTCCCTTAAAAATATCTCTTTGTGAGTATAAATGGAGTTTATCATAAGGTCCAGCAAACGCTTTGACTCTGACTTAAATTGTGTTTTAGCCATATTTAATCTTCCCTTTTATCTTAATTTTTTAAATTTATTCTTTTGTAACATTATTTTAGCACAAATTATAATTAAAAGCAATTCTGTTTTTCGACATTTTATGTTAAGGTATTTGAGAAAAAGCAACCGAGATATTCATAGGTTGCTTTTTTCTAAATTATTCTTTAATTTGCTTTAATTTACTTTAATTTTCACAAATTTGTTTAAGTTTTTGGATAGCCTCAAAAGCATTAGGAGCAGAAAAAACCGCTGTGCCTGCCACCGAAATATCCGCACCTGCCTGTGCTACTGTTGCAATAGTCTTGTCCGAGATACCGCCATCAACCTCGATAAGCACATCAAGCCCACGCCTGATAATCTCGGCTTTGAGTTTGGTAATCTTCGGCATCATATCAGCCATAAAACTTTGACCGCCAAAACCAGGCTCCACTGTCATAATCAGCACCATATACAGGTCATCAAGATACGGAAATATCTCCTCAACGGGGGTATTCGGCTTAACGGATATTCCGGCTTTTATGCCGTTTTCTTTGATTTTTGATATAGTTTTACTTGGGTCCGAGTCGCTCTCGATATGAAAGGTAATTATATCTGCACCGGATTTGGCAAAGTCGTCGATATATTTGAGCGGTTCGCTTATCATAAGATGAACATCAAAAGGCTTATCGGTGTATTTGCGGACATATTTGATTACAGGAGCACCAAATGTAAGGTTTGGTACAAAATGCCCGTCCATAACATCAAGGTGCATAAAGTCAGCACAAGCCTTGTCCATTCGTTTGATTTCTTCCCCCATTTGTGAAAAATCACAAGATAAAAGTGATGGTGCTATTAACATAATTTTCTCCCTTTTTTTAACTTAAATTGCTTTTGTAATAAAATTATCAATGATTTACGGCTTATATATCAAGTGAATTAAATATATTGCAATAGGCCATGTAATCATATAAATAATTAAATAGGTTAAGTTGATATATGACACTGTCGCTGTCATACAAAGCAGAGTCATTATAATCATACCAAGTATTACTGCGATGGTCTGCAACGCAACGCCTATATCAAATACATTTTTGAGTTTCATACAGCCACTGATAACACGGAGCATAGATGCTGAACTACCCCTTGTAACGATATACGCCCTTGATTTATCGGCAACTTCGCTTGATTGTACCCTTGATGCCATTGTATGACCTGATGTCATAACCTTGATAGAACGCTGTGAAAGGTCAAAATTTTTTACTACCTTTTCGTGTGTTATATTGTTATCTGTTGTAGAAACAAGTATATTTATACCATTCAGTTCTGCCCTTTTAATCTCGTTATATATAGTCTTTTGTGGTGTGTATTTCAGTGTTAACATAGCGACGAGTTTGCCGGAGAATGATACAAAGGCTATGTCCGAGTTAGTTTTACGCTCCTCGTAACTAACATCTGGCAACACAACATTGTATTTCTTCATAATTTCCCTTGAACCTATTATAACACGCTCGTTATTTACCCACGCAACAAGTCCGAGTTCATCTTCGTACACCCAACTATCCACCTGTGGTGACGGTCTGTTGGAATTTTCCCGCAAATATTTGGCGAAAGCATGAGCAAGGGGGCTTTTTGCCTCTTTTAATGCTGTTGCCGCATAAAACAGTGCATCTTCAAATCTAAATGTATTAAACTGTTTTATACCGAGCAACTTAACGCTATTGGCATATAACTCGAACGCATCGACTATAACTGTATTAGTTTGGGTGAACTTCATAACCGCAGGATAACTTGATATTACCGCACTTTTCCTTATAAGTTCCTTGCCAAATCGCCTTAGCGGTACATTTACAATAAGCAGGTTAGACACAGGGACAGACACTGCTGACATTAGGGTAGTTGTCATTATACCGCCCATTGTATCATTGTAAAGCATACCATAAATTATGCCGATTACAATAGATATAAGCACTGTAAACGGTGCGATTGCGGAACTGACAACCTCGCTCTTATCGTTGGAATTATACGATAATTTGACAAAATCACTTATAAATTTACTTTCGTTTTGATAAGCAATTACAGGGTTTTTGTTAATTATACCGGCAGCCATTTGCTTGCTTAATCTTCTGTCCTGAGTAAAATTAACCGTATATTTTTTATGCTCTGATGAAATAAATTTAAAGTTAATCTTGCTCCTCTTGTATATTATGTTTTTACCAAGCATATTAGTAAAGGCACATATCATCAGAACGGCTGTATAGTAATAATACACACCGTAATAAAATTTATTTGCCATAAACAACGCACATACAGATTGTATGTTGCAGGTAACACAGGCAAACGACAATGCCGTATCACTATTGCCCTTAAACTTAAATAAAGTTACCAACCCATCAAATATAGTTGAACCCAAAAGTATATCCGCAACTATGGTAATAACTAAATTGCAAATAGCAAAAATCATTGGAGCATTAGTATAGTGCGAGATTATGTCGACCGCATACGAGCCGAGTGCTAACGAGCCGATAACGGACACCAACATCAAAAAGAACAATATAACCGAGTTAATATTAGTCGCCCTAACATTACGGTTTATTTGTCTGTATATTTGTTTTTCCTGACCGACCTCTGTATATTCTGCGACACTGTGGAGTTTTTTGCGTTTTTGCGAATCGCTTTTAAGCACGCCGACAAACTCCCTAACATCAGTTAAAACACTTTTATTGGCCTTAGGTCTTTTATTTTTTAACCTCTTATTTTTAATATGCTTTTTTGCCTTGTTTGGGCTGTTAGATTTGTTATATGAATTTTGGCTAAATTTATCGTACTGCTCCTTGACACTGTCACTCATATTTGAATTGACAGTTACATTTACAGTCCTGCTTTTAGGCTGATATGACACAACATCGCCGTTATCAAACAAACTTTGGCTTATCGGCTTGGTATCACTTTTAGTTCTTTGACTATCATTTTTTTCTTCTTTGAGTACACTGCTTGTCCTTTGTACTGTACTTTGACCGCCCTCGATGATTTTTTCGGCATTAATGGTAGTTTCTATCTTTGTATCTTGCCTAATATCTTCCTGTATATTTTCCGATTTATCCTCGACTATATTCTTAGGTTCTTTATTTGCCAAATTTTCGGCTTTTGGTGGTTTAGTTTCTTCATCATTCAAGGTATCTATTTCGAGCGGATTTATTGTCTTGAACTTAATTTTCCTGTTCTTTGTGCTAAATATCTCGGGTTTTGACTCTACATTAAAAGCCTTCGCAAGATTTTCTGATTCTTCCTTTTCAGAAAAATATTTTGCCTCCTCCAAAATAGATTCAAGATATTCCGCCTCTAATTCTTCCTCTTTTACCTCGTTTATAATATCGTTATAAGAATTATTATCTATTGCATCATTAAGCGTGGAATTTTTCTCTCTGCTATTATAGGCTCTTTTTTTATCCTTTGCCATAATATCCCCCCACCTTTATTATCTTGATTTTGCAACTTCGTACATTAATATGCCGGCTGCGACAGAGGCATTTAGGGAGTTAATTTTGCCTTTCATAGGTAGCGAAATAATTGAGTCGCATTTCTCCCTAACTAATCGGCCTATGCCCTTACCCTCGTTGCCAATAACAAGCACAACGCCACCGTTAAAGTCGCAATCTGTATAATTAGTACCGTTCATATCTGCACCATAAACCCACAACCCTGCTTGTTTAAGTTCCTGTATAGTTGACACTATGTTTGATACACGGGCAACAGGTACATACTCAACAGCACCGGCTGATGACTTGCCGACTGTATAACTCAACCCAGCACTGCGACGCTTTGGGACAATTACTCCGTGTGCTCCTGCACACTCGGCAGTCCTGATAATTGCCCCCAAATTGTGAGGATCCTCTATCTCATCAAGCACAACTATAAAAGGGGCTTCGCCACGCTCTTTTGCCAAATTTAAAATATCCTCGACAGTAGAGTATTCCTTGACAGATGCAAGTGCTGCTATACCTTGATGCACCGCACCTCCGCACAAGAAGTCAAGTTTCTTGGGGTCAACCTCTTTGACAGTAATATGCTTTTCTTTTGCTTTTGCCAATATTCCTATAATTGCACCGTTTTTAGCACCACGGGCTACCATAATCGACTCTATCGGCCTGTTACTGCGTATAGCCTCTGATACTGGGTTACGGCCTGCTATTACATCAGATTTTGGCTCTGATGTAATATTATTTTCGTTCCTTTTCATATCTTCCACTTTATCCTCCGCAAATAGATAACTATTAATTTATCTATTAAATATACAAATATATTTTTATTTTATCATATTTCAGTCTATATTTCAAGTTTTTTAACAAATAAACTTATTTTATATATTGACAATTTATTGTCAACTGTGCTATAATTAGCATAAATAGTAAATTATTAGTTGGAGGTTAATTGAAATGAAACATATTCAAACTGTTGAAACAAAAAATCTTTGTGAAAGTGCTAAAAACGGTGGTTGTGGCGAATGTCAAACATCTTGCCAATCTGCTTGCAAAACAAGTTGTGGTATTGCTAACCAACAATGCGAAAATAAAGAGAGCAAGTAATCTAACCTTTACAAAATTAAACGCCGCCTTTTTGGCGGCATTTTTTATAATTATACAATTTTACAGCATTATATTTGCAATATAAATTGTTACTATAATTTGGGAGAAATAATAATGATACATTGTTACAAGCTTGGCGGTCTAAATATCGTGATTGATGTATATTCGGGTGCAATTCATTTAGTTGATGAGGTAGCATACGACATTATACAAATGTACGAATTAAAAAGTAAAGATGAGATTATATCCGAGATTTGCTCTAAATATAAATCACAGAACATTGACAAACAAGAAGTCGAGGAATATTTGGGCGAAGTAGATGAGTTAAAATCTGCCGGCAAATTATTTACTCAGGATAATTTTAAACATATTGCCGGTGAGTTAAAGGAGAAAAATGCAGGAGTTATAAAGGCACTCTGCCTGCATATTGCACATACCTGCAACCTTAATTGCTCATATTGCTTTGCAAGTCAGGGCAAATATCACGGTGACAGAGCATTGATGAGTTACGAGGTCGGCAAGCAAGCGATTGACTTTTTGATTAAAAATTCAGGCACAAGAAGGAACTTGGAGGTTGACTTCTTTGGCGGTGAGCCTTTGATGAATTTTGATGTAGTAAAGCAAATTGTCGCTTATGCCCGTACACAAGAGAAAATTTATAACAAGAATTTTCGTTTTACACTTACAACAAACGGTATGCTTATTGATGATGATGTTATTGACTTTGCTAACAAAGAGATGAGTAATGTTGTTCTGAGCCTTGACGGCAGAAAAGAAGTTCACGATAAGTACCGTATTGACTATGCAGGTAACGGAAGTTGGGACAAAATTGTGCCTAAGTTTCAAAAACTTGTTTCTGCAAGAGGGAACAAAAATTATTATATGCGTGGTACTTTTACGCACGCAAACCCTGACTTCTTAAATGATATACAGGAAATGCTCAATCTCGGCTTTACAGAGTTAAGTATGGAACCTGTTGTATGTGCCGAAACAGATGAGTCCGCACTAACTAACGAAGATTTACCTATTGTCTTGGAGCAGTACGAAAAACTTGCGGAATTAATGTTACAAAGGCACAAAGAGGGCAAACCTTTTACATTTTACCACTATATGCTCGACTTGACAGGCGGTCCTTGTATTTACAAGAGGCTTTCCGGCTGTGGCTCAGGTACAGAGTATATGGCTGTTACGCCTTGGGGTGATTTATACCCTTGCCATCAATTTGTAGGCGAAGAAAAATTTAAACTAGGAGATATTTGGAACGGTGTAGAAAACACCGCTATACAAGATGAATTTGCATCTTGTAATGTGTATGCACGCAAAGATTGTGATGACTGCTGGGCAAGGTTATATTGTTCGGGCGGTTGTGCGGCAAACGCATACCACGCAACAGGCACAGTTACAGGCATATACAAATACGGTTGTGAATTATTCAAAAAGCGTATGGAATGTGCAATTATGCTCGAAGTCGCTAAGATGTACTGTAAAGGCTGATATGGATACTCCGATTTGTGATTTTGTAAATAACTATATAGACGGCAACGGTCTGAGGGTACACATGCCCGGGCATAAGGGCGTGCCGTTGCTTGGGATAGAAAAATACGATATTACCGAGATAGACGGTGCTGATGTACTGTATCACGCAAATGGTATAATAAAAAAAAGTGAAGAAAATTCATCTTTGCTCTTTGGTACTGCCCTAACGATTTATTCAACAGAAGGCTCATCATTATCTATCCGTGCTATGCTATATCTGGCTATGCTTTATGCAAAATTCAACAGGCAAAAACCCTTTATTCTGGCTGCAAGGAATGTTCATAGGGTCTTTGTATCTGCGATAGCACTGTTAGACTTAGATGTAGAGTGGCTGATATGTGATAATCAAGATAATATTGTAAGTTGCAATATAACGGCACAAATGCTTGAAAACACTATATTCAATATGACTGTCAAGCCTACCGCCGTTTATATTACAACACCTGATTATTTGGGAAATATACTTGATGTTAGGGGGATAGCCGAAGTTTGTCACAAATACGGGATACTCCTGTTAGTCGACAATGCACACGGCAGTTATCTTAACTTCTTGGAGAATAATATCCACCCTATTTCACTTGGGGCTGATATATGCACCGATTCCGCACACAAGACATTACCTGCCCTAACAGGTGGCGGATATATACATATATCTAAAACTGCTCCAAATTTCTTTATTAACAAAGACTTAATCGAGAACGCTATGTCTATGTTTGCATCGACAAGTCCGTCATACCTTATACTGCAATCGCTTGATATGACTAACAAATACCTTGCCGACAATTACAAGCAAAAACTTAGCAATTTTATAAATCTGGTAGATGACCTAAAATTAGCCCTGAGGCAAAACGGCTATACACTAATTGGCAACGAACCGCTTAAATTAACAATTAGTGCAAAAAGTTACGGTTATACAGGCACCTCTATTGCGGAGATTTTGCTTAAACAAAATATAACCTGTGAATTTTATGATGTTGACTATATCGTTATGATGCTCAGCACAAGCCACACAACCGATGAAATTAACAGGTTAAAAGATGTATTGCTTAAAATTGAGCGAAAAGCACCTATAATATCAACTGCACCTGTTCTGTACAAGCCAAAAAGGAAAATGTCGATTAGACAAGCGAGTTTTGCACATAGCAAGATTATTGATGTTGAAAATTCGCTCGGTAAAATTTTGGCAACTACAACTGTCAGTTGCCCGCCTGCCGTACCTATACTTGTTTGTGGCGAAGTAATTGACCAAAATGCAATAAATTTATTTAACTATTACGGGATTGAAAAATGCGTTGTAGTTGATGAAGATTTTATTTAACTGCAATCTATTTCACCCGTACCGTTAATATAGGTGCTTGGAACATCGGCGGCAATAACAGTCTGGGCGATCTCGTAATTACTGCTGAAATTTATAGGTTCATCATGGCCAAGACAGGTCAGAACAGCACTAACATTGACTACAAGTTCAATATGATGTACAGTCTGATTTATACCACTGCTTACTACATAAGATTTTAGTTCGGAATTAACCGAACCAATTAGAAAATAAGTAAGGTTTATTTTAGGACCGAATGAATTAAGCATAGTAATGCCCAAAAACGCACCTATAGGTACCTTTGTACTGCTACGGTACAGCTTGGATAATTGCTCCTCTATGCTTATATTTACGGCAGATTTAAAATGATTTATTTTTAGTGAATTTGTTGTAATTGCTTGCAGGCTACCATCTTCGCCGTAATTAAGCTTTGCAAATACATCATAAGAAACATCATTATCCGATATGTATGCCTCGACTGCACTGTCAACCGCCCTTTGGGACATTATAGTTGCTTGATTTTGAATTAAATTCTTTTGAATATTCTGGATAGATTTTTCAAATAGCAAGGTTATCAGGAACATCATAATAAATAGAAATAAAACTACCCGCTGAAAATACGATATTTTCCTGTGCCTTCGTCTAAAACTAAGCCATCTAAACATAAAAAAACACCTCTTGTTATCTTATACAAGAGGTGTTTTTGTGTGAATGTTATTTATAATTTTAATTATTCGTGACAGCAGCAACAACCACCGTTGCAGTCATCATCACAGTCATCATCGCAACAGTCAAGGTCCGAGAAATCAAACTCT
>CAZZHP010000008.1:0-19775 GCA_964653925.1 uncultured Eubacteriales bacterium
AATGATTTCCACGCTCTTCAAAATTTTTGTACATATCAAAACTTGCACTTGCAGGAGATAATGACACTATATCACCTGATATTGCAATCTCACGAGCCTTTTGAACTGCATCGTACATATCATTAGCATAAATTATATTTGGGTTGTTTTGGGAATAGTTCGGGGAATTTCTAACTGCCTGCTCAATTTTTGGGGCAGTTGCTCCCATCAAAATAAGCACCCTGACCTTATCGCAAATGACCGGTCCAAGAGGGGCATAAGGTATATTTTTGTCATAGCCACCGGCAATTAGGATAATTTTGTCCTTATATAATGACAAAGTACCACAGGCAGTGCGAGTTGGACTTGATGCAATAGAATCGTTATAATACCTTACTCCGTTAAATTCACGGACAAATTCGGCACGATGTGGAACACCGGAAAAATTCCGTGCAACTTTTATAATATTTTCGACAGAAACCAAACCCCAAACAGCACTAATAGCCGCAAGGTAATTTTCGACATTGTGCA
This sequence comes from uncultured Eubacteriales bacterium, assembly GCA_964653925.1. Lineage (GTDB taxonomy): Bacteria > Bacillota > Clostridia > Oscillospirales > Acutalibacteraceae > CAZXCG01. The sequence goes on from CAZZHP010000008.1 coordinate 511, forward strand.
TACCTGCAATTTTTATATCAGATATATCCATAATATCTGTTACTGTTCCGTAATCATTATATTTTATTGTTGTGCCATCAAGGAATGCACCGTTTGCAACCGAGTCCTTAATACTGAATTTAGCACATCTGCCACGAACATCGGGAGCAAAAGCATTTGTAATCTTGTTATCTGCGTTAAGCACAGTTTTGCCAAAGCCGTTTTGATGTAAAAAGATATTTTTCTTGGAGTCAATATACTCCTGCATATCCTTGTGTATATCAAGGTGGTTTGGTGCAAGGTTAGTAACAACAGCAATATTCGGGCTAACACGCATAGATATAAGCTGAAAACTTGATAACTCTACAACAGCAATATCGTTACTGTTTATCTCCTCAATTTTAGGTAACAGTGGCGAGCCGATATTACCACCGAGATGTACGGTTCTGCCCTCTGCCTTTAACATCTCTGAGATGACTGTTGTTGTTGTTGTTTTGCCGTCAGAGCCTGTCACTGCGATAATTTTGCAAGGGCAAAGGTCAAAAAATACCTCCATCTCTGATGTAATTACTGTGCCTAATGACCTTAAATTATTTAATTCATCAGAATAAAATCTCATACCTGGTGTACGGAAAACTATATCCGCTTGTAAGTTACTCAAATAATCTTTGCCTAAACAAAGTTTTGCACCCATTTGCTCGGCAACTACCGCATTCTCGCCTAATTTTTCAAAATCTCTGGCATCGCAAGCAATAACATCTGCACCATAGTCTACCATTTTTTTTATTAAAGGAAGATTGCTGATACCTATACCACAGAAGGCAACTTTTTTGCCTTTGACATTATCAAAAAAATTTCTTATTTTTTCGGTCATTGAGAGAACCTCCGACTTTGATATATAATTAAATTTAGTTTTCTTTTCGTTTATTTTATGTCATATTGCAATTTATAATTACATCAAAAATTTGTCTAATTCTATCTATCCTGCCACAAAGATAAAGATAACCAAACAATGCCTCTACACCCGTAGCAATATGATATTCAGCCTTGGAGGCATTCTTGGGTGTAGAATTAGGTGCTGCATTCCGCCCACGCTTGTAGACAGAAACTTCTTCTTCTGTCAGAATGCCCTCAAACTCGGAATAAAACTTGGCCTGTGATGAGCAACAGACAAGCGAAACTTTACGCTTGTTAAGTTCACCAACAGAGCGGTTAGCAGTCTTAACAAGATGCTCCCTAACCATTAAATCATATACACCATCACCGACAAAAGCTAATGTAAGCGGAGAGAACTCGTTAGGTTTGCAGTCTTTTGTTAAAAGTGTTTCCATAATTTTGCTCCTTATTACTCCAAGAAATCAAACTCTAAATCATAAATTGATACTGTATCGCCCTCTTGTACACCTGCACTCCGTAATGCCTCAATAACACCACCGTTAACAAGTACATTTTGGAAGTAGTTAAGTCCCTCGTAATCATCAAAATCAACAGTACGCATAATATTAAGCAACCACTCTGCCTCTACAAAATATACGCCGTCTCGCTCAGTAATATTAACAGATTTTTTAGTAATTTCATCTGCACTTATAATCGGGGCTGGGTCAGGCTCGTAAGTTGTAATAGGCGGAAGTTTGGACAACATCTCTTGAATTTTTTTGAGCATAGGGTCAACATCATATCGAATTGCCGCCATAATCGGGAAAAATTCATATCCTTTGCCCTCTACATAAGCCTTAAAGTCTGCAATCTGCCCGTCCGTAGCCATATCGCATTTATTACCGGCTACAATCATCGGACGCTTGGCAAGTTCTGGGTTAAATTTTTGAAGTTCATTATTAATTGTATCAAAGTCCTCTGTTGGGTTCCTGCCCTCGCTACCGGAAACATCTACAATATGCACAAGCATACGGCAACGCTCAATATGACGCAAAAATTGATGGCCAAGTCCTGTACCTTGCCATGCACCCTCGATAAGCCCAGGGATATCTGCCATAACAAATGAACTGCCCTCACCCATTGACACAACACCCAAAACAGGTGTTATGGTAGTAAAGTGATAGTTTGCTATTATAGGTTTTGCCTGCGAAACAACAGACACAAGGGTTGATTTGCCAACATTTGGATAGCCTACCAAACCAACATCTGCAAGTAATTTTAATTCGAGTTGAACCTCAAATTCCTCCCCAGGTAACCCTGATTTAGCAAAACGGGGAGTTTGTCTGACAGGGGTTGCAAAATGGACATTACCCCAACCGCCCTTACCGCCACGGGCAACAACGATTGGCTCTTTGCCAGACACATCTGCCAAAAGCCTGCCTGTTTCTAACTCTTTTACAAGAGTGCCGACAGGGACTCTTATTATTAAATCTTCTGCCTTACGGCCAGAACGCCTGCCTGCTTGACCGTTCTCGCCCTTTGGGGCGTTATACTTACGCTTATATCGAAAATCAGCAAGTGTAGAGACATTACTATCAGCAACAAAAATTATGTCACCACCCTTACCGCCATCTCCACCATCAGGTCCACCTGATGCTACATATTTTTCACGATGGAAGGAGACCGCACCGTCACCGCCTGCACCTGCCTTTATTTTAATTTTAGCTATATCTACAAACATATATTACCTCTATTTACGAAATAAAATATTTACATAAAACTGTAAAAAAGGACGGATAGTATATTTATCCGCCCTTAATTGCTTATTACACAAAAATTATTGCTCTACTACCGGGTAAACGCAAGCACGCTTTCTATCCTTGCCCATACGCTCAAAGCGTACGATACCATCAGTTGTTGCGAATAATGTATCATCAGAGCCTCTGCCAACATTGGCACCCGGATGAATGTGAGTTCCTCTTTGTTTTACAAGAATATTACCTGCGAGAACAAATTGTCCATCAGCACGCTTTACACCAAGACGCTTTGATTCACTATCACGACCGTTCTTGGTAGAACCCATACCTTTTTTATGTGCAAATAACTGGATATTTAACTTTAACATTACCTTACACCTCCGAATGTTTTATAAATACATATTTTGGATACTGCTCACAAAGTTGGAGCAAATGCAATTCAAAACCAAGCAAAAGTTGCTTTACATTAACTGCATCATTTAAAGTAAGTTTTAACTCCATAAATCCGTCCTCAACTGAAAGCACTGTTGGCGGTATCTTGTATATATCTGTAATAGTATTTGCTACCATATACGCTACTGAACTAACGCTTGCACAGATAATATCACTGCCTAATTTAGCATATCCGGAATGACCCTCTACTCTAAAACCAACAATAGTATCGTTAGATTTCAGAAAACTTACCTTAATCATAATTAGCCATTGATTGATTTTATTTCAATCTTTGTGTAAGGCTGTCTGTGACCCATTTTTCTCTTTTCGCCTTTTTTAGCTTTGTAAGTCAAAATAGAGATCTTCTTGCCCTTACCGGTTTTGAGAACTTCGCCAGTAACAGTTGCACCCTCAACATAAGGAGCACCGAACTTAACGCCGTTATCACCTGCAAGTGCAATTACCTTGAAGTCAACAGTTGCATTGTCTTCTGCGTCAAGCTTTTCAACGAAAATAACATCACCGTTAGTTACCTTGTACTGCTTTCCGCCTGTTTCGATTACTGCGTACATAGTTAATATCATTCCTTTTTTTAGACTCGCTACAATAGGTGGAAATAAATCACTTGAAAAACCTACAATATGCGGCTTTTATACTATATCACAAAATCAAAGATTTGTCAATATTTTTGGAATAATATTTTTAATTTTTTTGCTTGTAAAGTAGTATTTTCTTAGTATTATTGTATTTAAGTCTTTGGTATATACCAATATGAATGCATTCCGCTCATATATACAATTCCGCCCTTAGGCACTTGAAAGATTGTGTTAAATACATTCATATAATCGCCAACGCCACCGCAAATAGAAGCAAGCCCAAATATCCCAAAGAAAATCAAATTAGGGTTAATAATAAAAATCAAATAAGGGATAAAACCAAAAACAATATTAGGTAGCATACTCATAAAAATGAACCTCAATTTGGACATATCCTCTGTACCAACTACAAATAACATTGCTTGTTTGAGATTTTGGAACATCAATACCTCCTCTTTGAAGCATATTGCATGGAGTAGTTCGTGCGGAATCAATGCAATCAGAGAAGCAACACCACCTGCATAGACCCACATACAATAAGAAAAGTCTATTTTATTGATTTCTATACCATTTTTACTCAGTATCATATAGGTAACCCAAAACATAAAAATCAAAACAATTATTGAAATTCCATTTAAAAGCAGGGCAAGTTTTTTCATACTATTAGGTTCTTTGTATGGTACATATCCCTCTGGGTGTTCCCTCTGAGGTAGTGTTGATTCATCACCACTGTATTTACCCTTATATACAAACCTCATTTTATTATCCCCCCTTTTATTTTATTTGTGGGTTTGGTTGCCATAGCCTAATATATAACATTTTATTTTGTTAAGGATTTAACTTGCTTTTTATAAAATTAATGGCATACAGGGTTTGCTGGGTATCTTCGGCATCAGGTCCGTAAAGCCGGCATTGTATTTGATATAATTTTTCAAAAACAATTAACGCCGTATTAACCTCGCCCATTTTAAAATAAGCAAATGCTAAATTATTAAGTGATTGTAGTGTATCAGGATGATCCTGACCAAGTACCTTACACCTAAGCTCATATGCTCTTTTATTAAGCTCTAACTCTTTATCATAATCGCCTACTTTACCATAAGCAAAGGCTAAATTATTAAGTGAAGTTAGTGTATTAGGGTGTTCCTGCCCAAGTACTTTACAGCTAAGTTCATATGCTTTTTTACTATATTCTAAAAATTTATCATTATCGCCTATTTTACCATAAGCACAGGCTAAATTATTAAGTGAAGTTAGTGTATTAGGGTATTCCTGACCAAGTACTCTACACATAAGTTCATATGCTTTTTTACTATATTCTAAAAATTTATCGTAATCACCTATTTTGCCATAAGCAAAGGCTAAGTTATTAAGTGACCGCAGTGTATTAGGGTGTTCCTGACCAAGCACTCTACAGCTAAGTTCATATGTTTTTTTATTATATTCTAACGATTTATCGTAATCGCCTATTTCACCATAAGCAAGGGCTAAATTATTAAGTGATCGTAGTGTGTCAGGATGCTCCTGACCGTAGTTACCTAAGTAGTAGCTATATATCTCCTTTGCCCATTTCAGTGCTAATGTATAATCTAATTGCACCTTATCGCCATTAGAGTACATATCGTATAGTTTTTTCATAGCATCTATATACTTAGCCTCAGCTGATAGAGTCAACAATCCAAGGCCACGCTCTACGTTAACCTCTACATTAATTCCATCAAGATAGGCAAGACCTATCAAATAGTTATGCTCAATGTCATCGCTCTTGCCCGATAACTTGATATTTTGATTTAACAAAGGCTGTCCAAAATTTACATAAAAATTCTCACTATCCGATATATCTATACACTCCGGACAGTTCTCGAAATTCCCTTTATCTTTAAGCACATTTAAGTCTGTTTTCGCCATCTCTACCGGAATGATAGGCATTTCCTTTTTCACGGCATTTGGGTATTCAACCCTTTTTACATAGTTATCTTCGTTTATTAGGTTCGGGGTTACCACCATAGTGAACAGCTTGCTTGCGTCCATCGCATTCTCAATGCTAATATTAAAATCTTTACCCGGGACCAAAAACTCATCAAACCAAATAGCTATATCACGGTAAAGAGGGTTATTATGTATAAACTGCATTAGTTTATTGGCATATACTCTATCCTTTTTGCGATAGCTCAAAAATATCTGTGTATCAAAGGCCGAGCGTATACGCTCGATTGTTTCATCGTTTAGTAGTACAGAATCAAGGTATTTTTTGAGTTTATCTTGATAACTTATCTCTGTAGAGTCCGTACTGATTTTGCTTATGTAATGTCTATTGCCAAAATTTTTAGGCAGTGAATATACGCTGTCAATGCCACTTTCGGTCATTATTGGCAATATAGTCATATTGTGTTGCTTAGCAAATGCTATGTCCGAGTCCATAGCACGATTCGGTTGAGACAGTAATTTAAATGTTATTGGTACAACAAACATATTCATTCTGCCTAAGTCGAGTTCACGGTATTCCTCCGGAATAGGTGCAGTCATACTTTCGGTGTAATAAATAGCACAGTTCTGTGTCAAGAAGATATCTTCACAAATACTGTCAAAATATTTCTCAAAATCATCTGGGTGACAGGTAAAATACACCCTTGGTTTACCTTGTGGGCTTGCATTATTTTTTGTTCTAACCTTTAAATAACTCATATTTTCCCCCTAAGTTTAATAAAATTAATTTTTCTTAAAACAAATATGTTATAAGAGGCGCAGCGACAATTAAAGATATAATATAACGGTCCACCCATAAAATATCAATAAAGCCCTACCAGAGTCATTATATCATAGCCAAAGGGAAAATACAATAAAATTCCGGAAATATGTAGTAAAAAATATATAATTGTCAATTAAATTTTACATTTCGTAGGTAGGCAATCTGCTCCATACACTTCGGGTGCTTTTGTGTTTTCATACTCTAATACATGGTTACAAACAGCATTTGCTAATAAATTTGTTATAATAAATTTGACAACAACCTTATATAATAATTTTGGGGGTTGTGGTTAAAACCAACACAGCATATTTTAGGTTGTTGTCAATTCTGTTTATAACATGTTTATTATAGTACAATACCTTAAAGCTGTCTTAAACTTTTTTCTTGTAAAATGGCGTAGGAAAGTCTGTTTATAATCTTTCTGCGACCATATTCGCACATAAAGTGGTTTATACTATCCTTAGGAATAATATTCTCAAATGTGATTACAAATTTATTATTATTCAGTACAACGGTATTGCAACTGTTAAATAATGTTTTGTATCGTTTGATATAATTGTAAGCTGTCAGAAAATTATCTATATCATCAAAATAATAACATACATATTTTGGAGTTTTATTAATTTTATATTTCACACGATTTCCCCCGTCTGCCTTTATTGTAACAAGCAAAAGGTAGCCGTTTTGATGGGTGATTTTTTCGATAAGCAGATTGCTGTTATTAACCTCTATGCCTGTTTTGTTACAAGCAAACCTTGCTACAATTTCAAGCAAATCAGTCTTTCTATCAATAACACCCATAAGTTGTTTAATATCACTATTACACATAGAAATTAAAATTTTGTTATCCGCAACCTTATCAATACTCATACCAAAACCTCCCACCTATTTACAATATAATATGAACAATCACTGTAAAATGTTAAATAGTTTGGGAATTTTTTTTATTGTAAAAATATATTGCTTTTTATTGTATTATATGTTATAATACAATAAATACAAATTGCAAAGGGAGATACCAACATAGTTATGCAATTATTAAGAATGTTAAATTATATAATAATCATTGTGTTTGTATTGTGTTACTCTTATCAATTATTTTATATTCCAATCTCAATTTTTGCTAAAAAAAAGAAATGTAATATAGATATCAAAAAGAATAATTTTGCTGTTTTGATATGTGCAAGAAATGAGGAAGTTGTAATTTGTGATTTAATAAATAGTATAAAAAAACAAACTTACGATAAAGATAAAATAAAAATTTTTGTACTTGCTGATAATTGTACTGATAATACAGCCGAAATTTCTCGTCAAGCCGGTGCGATAGTATACGAAAGATTTAATACTGCCCTCATCGGCAAAGGTTATGCCTTGCAGGAACTCATGAATTATATAAAGGAAGATTATCCAGATGTTTTTGACGGATATTTTGTTTTTGATGCCGATAATATACTTGCAAACGATTATATCGAGCAAATGAATTTAACTTTTTGCGAGCAAAACGATATAGTTACAGGCTACCGAAACAGTAAAAATTATGGAGATAACTGGATAAGTGCGGGGTATGGACTTTGGTTTTTGCGTGAAAGTAAATATTTAAACAAGGCAAGATATTTACTCGGTACAAGTTGTGCCGTATCTGGTACGGGCTTTTTGTTTAGTAAAAAGGTTGCTAATGAACTAAACGGTTGGCCGTTCCACACGCTTACCGAGGATATAGAATTTTCTGTAAATCAAATTTTGAATGGCTATAAAATAGCGTTTTGTGAGAAGGCGGAATTATTTGACGAACAACCTACACTTTTCTCACAATCTTGGAACCAAAGACTCCGTTGGTCAAGGGGGTCTTTACAGGTATTTGGTAAATACGGCACTAAACTAATTAAGGGAATTCTGTGTGGCAAATTTTCTTGTTTTGATATTTCTATGAGTACAATGCCTGCGTTCTTCTTATCTATTTTATCGTTAATCTGTAGCATCTCGCTTGTTACAGTCGAAATACTAAATGGTTTAAGCATAACAAATACATTAAGCGAAATTGGCTTTTTGATATGGAATATATACTCATCATTTTTCTTTATGGGACTTATAACAACTGTAACAGAATGGAAGCGTATACACACCTTGGCGGTTCGCAAATTGCTATTTTGCTTGACATTCCCTTTTTTTATGTTCACTTATGTTCCGATTTCTTTTGTTTCTATTTTCTATAAGACCGACTGGAAGCCTATAAGACATACTGTTTCTATTGATAAAATAAATAAAAACAACAAATCTAACCTGTTAAAAATCAAATAAAATACAATAACGCAAAGGCAAGTCTTAATGCCAAAAGGACACATATAAATATGTGTCCTTTTTTTGATAAGTTTAGTATAAGACTTAGTTTATTTATCATTTTTCTTGCGTAAATAAGAGCCTTGCGGGATATCTGCGTTAGTTGTTAAGAATAACTTTTGCATTGGGTGAGGTGCATTCTCGACTAATTCGCCATATTCGGTTTGTAATGCTTCGACCTTTATTTTGTACGAAATTCCCGACGGAGGCAGAACATCAAGTTCATCACCTACAAAAAATCTGTTGCGTTGGGTGATTATAATTTTATCATCTTGTTTACCCTCGCACATAGCGACAACATCATAATGTCGGATATAACCGCCGTTCTTGGTTACCTGCCCTGGCTGTGTACCGAAGTAAAAACCTGTGTTATACTCCCTATGGCTGATTTTATCAAGTTCATCTTTTATCCATTGTGGAAGAATGAAATTATCCGGAGATTTGGAGTAAAGGTCAACAGCCTGTCGATAGGCGTTGGTTGTAATCGCCGTGTAATAGGCGGACTTCGCCCTGCCCTCAATCTTAAAACTTGAAATACCTGCGTTAACAAGTTCAGGTATATGTTCAATCATACACAAATCACGGGAATTATATAAAAATGTTCCGTTTTCATTTTCTTCGACAGGGAAAAACTGACCCTCACGATTCTCCTCATAAAGGTGGTACTTCCAACGACAAGGCTGACAGCAATCGCCACGATTAGCGTCACGACCCGTCATATAACTTGAAATAAGGCATCTGCCCGAAAAAGAAACACACATAGCACCATGTACAAAACACTCTATCTGTAATTCTCTCGGAGTCTTTGCCCTAATTGTTGCAATCTGGTCGAGCGGTAATTCCCTTGCAAGAACTACACGCTCAGCACCCTCGTTGTAAAAATAGTTGGCTGTTTCGTAATTAACTATACCCGCCTGAGTTGAAATATGCCGTGCAACATTCGGAGCGTATTTTTTGGCATAACTAAATACACCCAAATCTGCAATAATAAACGCATCTACTCCAATATCTTGGCAATACATTAAAAATTCTGGTAAATCAGCAAATTCATCATTCCTTGGTAAAGTATTACAAGTAACATAAATTTTGACATTATTTGCATGGGCGAGTTCGGTTGCCCGTTTTAGCTCCCCGTTATCAAAGTTTTTGGACGCTGTACGCATACCAAAAGATTTACCCGCAAGGAATATTGCATCTGCACCAAATCTAACCGCCGCACATAACGACTCATAATCACCGGACGGTGAGAGAATTTCGGGTTTAATTATTTTGTTATTACACATTTTTGTATCCATTTTAAATTAAGCCAGCCTCCTCGAGATTATCCTCGTGTTCGCTGTATGTTTCGGCGTAATATGCCTGTGCTCCACTGCCGTCCTCGCCCGATGAGTGACAGAAGTAGTAATAGTCTGTATCATTAGGCAGAAGTGCTGCCAAAATTGCATCTGCACCAGGGTTGCATATAGCACCTGCCGGTAAACCTTCTATCTCGTAGGTGTCATAGGTACTTGTATAACCCTCTACCTCAGCAGGAACATCGGCTTTTGAACGGTATGGATAATAAATTGTTGAGTCGCAACTTAGTTTAGATACACCCATATCGACATCTGCGTTTAACCTGTTATGTAAAACAGATGATATATTATACATATCTTCAACATTTAACGCCTCTGCCTGTATAATAGACGCAATTATCATTATCTCATCAGCGGAATATTCCGACTCCTTTAACAATTTGCCGATAGCAATCTTCTTATCGTATCCCTCTACCCTGCGTGTATTATAATAAACACGATTTTCGTAGTTATTTATGAACTTTTCGATAACAGATACAGGATTTTCGTTAATATAAAAATCGTATGTATCAGGATAAAGATAACCTTCGAGTTTGTAATACTCGCCCTCGCTCTCGGTATCCTTTAAAAATGAAAAATCTTCATCAAACTGGTCGCTGTTGCAAAGGCTTAAAATATCGTTTACATCAGTTATAACACCATTATCTTTGAGTTTGTTGGCAATCTCCAATACATTCATACCCTCTGTAAATTGCACTGTGACAATATCCAAACGGTTGGAGTTGCTGTTTAGGAAGGAAATAATGGCTTGATAATCTAAATTTTTGGCTATCTCAAAGGTGCCTTGGGTAAAGTCTGTATCTGACTTAGTTAATTTAGCGAAAAGTTTAAAATAACTTTTGTTCTCGATTATACCATTCTTTTCTAAGGTATCGGCGACAGTGTCTACATCTGGATTTTCACCTATGGTAATAGTAACAATATCGTTTGAAGTGCGGTTAACTGCCAAAAAGTCATTAAACCCTACAATCATATATTTGCCAATAACCAGACCAACTATAATACAGGCTATCAAGTTAAAGAACATAAATATCCTTTTGTTGTTTTTGTCCTTTTCTTTGGCAATTTTCTTTAATTCTTTGCGTTTGCTCCTTAGTTCTGCGTTCTTACTCTTCATCGCCATATTTTTAGCGTTATTATTACTAAACGAACTTATCTCGGTAGAATGAGGAGCAAATTCGGTTGACCGCCCGTGCTGCTTACCGCTATCAGCATTTTTGTCAGTAAAATTTTCAAGATTATAATTGGTGTTATAATCAGTGGAGTCAAAATCTTGGTCGGGAATATTTATGGTAAAATTACCTTTTCTCCTGACAGAATTGTTTGATAAATCAGTGTTTTCTTCACTAATATGTCGTCCAAAACCATTATCTTTGTCCATATTAAAAACCTCCTAATTAAAGTATTTTATATTATTTTCTGTTATTAAAACATCTACTTTTGTATCAAATTGATTACAAGGTAACTCATCATATATACAGTCGGAATAGCACAAGCCGATTTTTTGCCCTGTAAACACAGACAAAAATCTATCATAATATCCCATACCAAAACCGAGCCTATAACCTAATTTATCAAAAGCAAGTGCAGGCACAAAACATATAGTATCATCTAAATTATTATCTACCCTACATTTTGATGTATCAGGTTCTAATATATTGTAAGCACCCGACACAAGGTCGGACATATTATTTACTGCGTAAAATTCCATTTGTCTGGTAGCAACAATACATTTAGGCACTAATACGGTCTTGCCGTTCTTGATTGCATTATCAAAAATTTTAAGGGTATCAACCTCGATAGCGTTTGAGATATAAAGCAAAATTTTTTTGCAACTTAAATATAGCGGTAAATTTATTACACTATAAAAAATTTTATTATCATAATTATCTTTTTGAGTTGCGGTAAAATTTTGGCGTATTGATTTACACTGGGTGCGAAAGGCTTTCTTCTGCCCTGCAATATCGGAGGTTACTTGCATTGTAAGCCCTCTCTCATAATAACTGAGCGGTCTTTGCCCATTAAATATTCAAGCAAAGCAAGTCCAAATTCGATTGAGACTCCCATTCCCTTAGATGTAATAATATTACCATCTACGGTAACCGACTCGCCTGTATATTGCAGACAATTAAGTTGTGTCTCAAACCCTGGGAAACAAGTAGCCCTCTTGTCCCTTAAAAGTCCCTTGTGTCCTAAAATTGACGGAGCAGCACAAATAGCACCAATAAGTAAATTGTTGGATACACAATAAGCAATACTCGCACTAACTATCGGGGACTGCTCCAAGTTGAGCGTGCCTGGCATACCGCCTGGTAAAATTATACCCTCCATATCATCAGTAGTAACCTGTGTTTGTTCAATATCGGCAACTACTGCTATGCCGTGCGAGCCTGTAACCGTCTTAGAGCCTACACCGACTATCTTAACATCAAGTTCTGCCCTACGCAATATATCAACGCAGGCAAGTGCCTCAATCTCCTCGAAACCATTTGCTATAAAACAATATATCATAAGTAAATCTCCTTTATAATTTAATCAAGCGTTAAACCTATATATAAATTTGACGGAACTAAAGAATTATCGAGTGACAAAATCATACCAAAATCTTTTGTAGTACAATTTTTGAAGTTTTCATCTTTGATATTAAGTCTGAAATTGTAGTTATCAGCCGGACAATTTGCAAAGATTTGCTCAATTAATGCTTGTTTTTCTGCACTATTTGCTACAAACTCTGTTACAGTCCGTGCTCCGTTATATAGGGCGGAAACTATCGCGTAGGAATTATTATACACCACTGTTTGTCCACCATAAATTGAGTTGATGTCAATGGCAAATCCTACTATATTTTGTGGGAATTTTAGAAAATTACATCTACCATCAAAATATTTATTCCTGCAAGATAGGTAATCAAAATCTGAATTTGAATAAATATCTGCAACAGTGGGGATATTTGTTGCCCGTATGTTACAAGTTTTTATCCGTAATGCCTTTTGATAACCGAATTTAAGGTAAAAATCATACAAACTATCACTGGCGGGCAAAAGTACAGAATAACTGTCCCCTATATCTTTGGCTTGATTTAGGGCAAATTTTATAAGCCTTGACATAATGCCGAGTTTGCGAAAATTAACATCTGTACAAGCAGCATATAAGTAATGGGCATTTTTGTTACAGATTTTACAAGGCAATAAAAATAGCATTGAGCAGAGTTTGCCGTCTACCGTTGCAACAAACGCCCTGTCAGGGTCAAAGACCTTATCTAAAAATAAATCGACCGCAACAGGATAATCACCAAAACTTTTTATCCATAGTGATTTAATGTCTTGTTTATCAATATTCTGTGCATTAGAAAAAACAACATTGAGTGTATTTGAAACAGACATATTATTGTACCAATTTAGCAATATAATTTTTGAGTAAAATATTTGGGTAATAAGATAATTTTGCCTTACGCAGTCCCTCTATACCTAAATCTTCTTCACGGTTTATATAAGTAAAATCACCGAGAGTCTTGGCAAATTCACGGTTTATCATAGGATAAGCACCATCAACATCAAGTGCTTTTTCAAAATGGACATCGCAAATTTTGTCAGTTATCTTAGAGGCGATAGTCATTGCAACCGGTGAATTTTCTACATACAAAACTCCGCCGAATAATTTTAACTTATTAAAATTATTAAAGGCTAATTTGATAGCACAACTCTCGGAACTTAGGGACTTATCACTACAACAACCACGCAATTCACACCATTTTTGGGCTACATAAAGGGCATCGTTTATGTTATTATCCGTTATTTTATCAAACCTATAGTTTGGATATGTGCGTTCAAATTTAGAAATATGGTTGCGTTTCTTCTGATATATTTTACCAGATAAATTTGCTAAATCGGTCTGTAAGTATATATATTCAAATGTATCCCTATCCTCAGTGAATGAAAATAGGTTTGGAAAATTTTGTTCAAGATAGGCTTTTTCGGACTCTTTTATATGAAATTGCAAGGTTATATTGCTAACCTTGGCATAGGTTAATATCTCGTGTATGGACTCTGTTATTTCTTGCCCTATCGGGAAATCAAATGTTATGTTATTGCCAAACCCATACCTTTTTAAAAAGGTATTTTTGTAAACACAAATTTGAGTCCCGTAAGTCTTGCCCCATAAAAAAGAACTTGCAAAGGTGTCCTCGCAACCCATAGTGTCGGAATTTTGCACGATATTGTTTATTAAATCTATGTCGTTTATAGTTGGAGTTTTAAAGTTTAACATAAATCTCCTTATTATATTATATGCAAATTTTTTAGAGTATCGTAGATATCATTTGCAATATCATTTAATGGTCTGATATTTTGACTGTCATCGCATTTAATAACCTTCCAGTCAAGTTTGTTAGCAACATACAAGGCTGTTTTGCGACAATTTGATAGAAAATTAAAATTACTTTCGTGAATATCTTTTTTGCTGTTATCACCGTTATAGCGGTTCGTTATAAGCCTTTGGGATATTTTTGGCTCTACATCAAGATATATAACCACATCGGGCTTTGGAATATTTAATTTGTTATATTCAAAATCTTCGAGCCAATTTATAAAGGCATCTTCTTCGCCTGAATTTACCTTTGAGAGTTGATAGATTGCGTTTGAGGTTGCGTATCTATCGGCGAGTATAATATTGCCGTTTAAATAATCTTTCTGCCAAGTTGTCAAATAACTTGCTACCCTATCAACTGCGTAAAATGTTGAGGCAACATAAGGGTTAACAGAGTCGGCATCTTTGCCAAAATCACCACCAAGGTACATCTTGACAAGCACAGATGACGGTTTATCATAGTCAGGGAAAGATACCTTGTTAGCAATTTTGCCTTCGCCTATCAAACGCTCTAACAAAATTTGGGTTTGGGTAGCCTTGCCACTACCGTCAAGCCCCTCTATAACTATTAACTTACCCTTTGCCATATCGCTCACGCACCTCTTTTTGCTTGCCACAAGTCATTTTACCCTCAGGACACGCACCGTTAAGGCAAGGTGGACCGCACCTCTTGAAAAGGTTTGGAGCAACTTCGAGACAAAGTTTGAGCATTTGCTCGGCAACAGACTGAATTTCCCATTGTGCTCTGTTACAGCAACGATGTGCAAAAAAGTTATCTAAACTTCGGGCGTTAAATGTACACACAATTTTTGTACAACAAGCATTCGGGAGTACAAATCTTGCATCTTCAATAGCCTTTTTCTCTGCATTTCGCTTGGCGGTTTTCTCATCAACGCCACGACTTATCATATCTTGGTAAGCCTTTTGGGCGAGTATCTCGGTTAATTTATCGTATTCTTTTTGGTCATTTTCCATAGCTTTTAGGAAAATTTCTTTTGCTTCGGGAGAATTTTCAATCTCCGGCGGAATAACATATTCAAATTGTTTTTCGGCAACATAACGCTGACTCTGTACACTATATGACGCTATCCTATGGCGGGTAATTTGAGCCAAAAGAGAGCGTGAAACACCTTCTATACCAAAGGTAAAACTTGCATGTTCGGTAGGACTTGCGTGACCTATCTCGTTAAGCATATCAACAAAAGAGGCTGCCTTATCATCTGTAAGACCATCTTTTATATTTGAAATAGAAGACGGTGAATAACACAACTTGGCTGCCATTGCAACTGTCTGCTCAGGGTTTGGAGTATATGCAAGTAAAGTAACTGTCGGTTTCATTAAAATTCCCCCTTATTTCAAATTTAATTATCAAAATAATCTTTTATAATAGAATATATATTTAGTTAATTTTATCATACTTTTGGCTAAAAATCAATAGTTGACAAATAATAAAAACCTGTGATATAATAATTTGCGAACTATTTGCAAATTAGAGGTGTTTTATTTGTCAAAATATATGACTAAACAGCGAAGGCTTCTCATTTCTTTTTTGGCAAGTCATACTGATGAGCAATTATCGGCTAATCAAATTGCTGATGGGCTAAAAAATGATAATATAAGTTTGAGTGCTGTTTACCGAAATTTGATTGAACTTGAATCAGAGGGCAAGGTGCGTAGGTGTTCTAACAACAAACTGCGTGAGGTACTGTATCAATATATTGATGCAGATTGTTGCAAAAATTGCTTGCATTTATCGTGTAAAATGTGCGGTAAGACATATCACATGGACAAGCATAGTGCTAATCAACTTGTCAAAAATGTGGCACTGTCCGAAATGTTTGAGATAGATAAATCTGATACTGTGCTTTACGGTATTTGCAAATTATGTAAAAATAGATGTGAGGAAAAAATATGAAACTTTTTAAAAAATCAATTTGTTTAATTTTAACTCTTGTTTTTGTATTGTGCATATCAAGTGGTTGCACAGATGACACACCTGTCCAAGATGACGGCAAATTAAAGATAGTTACTACTATCTTCCCTGAATATGACTGGGTTTGTAATATCCTTGGTGATAACAAAGCAAATGTTGATGTAGTACTATTAAATGGTACCGGAACAGATTTGCACAGTTTTCAGCCATCGGTTGATGATATAATTACCATAAAAACTGCTGACTTGTTTATATATGTAGGCGGTGAATCTAACGAATGGGTTGCTGATGTGCTTGAAGAAAAAACTAACCAAAATATGATTGTGCTTGATTTGTTAGTAGCCCTTGGGAATATGGCAAAAACCGAGGTAGATGTTGAGGGTATGCAGACAGAAGATGAGCATGAGGAAGATGATGAATATGATGAGCATATTTGGTTATCACTCAAAAATGCCCAAAGCCTGTGTTTGTCAATAACAGATGCACTTGCACAAGTGGATAGTGATAATGCAGAGTTGTATTTTAACAATGCCAGAAATTATATTGAAAAGTTAACCAACCTTGACTATCAATATACAGATATTGTAAACTCGGCAACTAATAAGGTTATTTTGTTTGGTGACAGGTTCCCGTTTAGGTACCTTGCTGATGACTATAATATTAAATATTATGCAGCTTTTAACGGTTGTTCTGCCGAAACTGAGGCAAGTTTTGAGACTATTACATTCCTTGCAAAAAAAATTGACGAATACAAAATTAAGACTGTATTAACCTTAAAGGAAAGTGATGATAAAATTGCACAGACTATAATCGCTAACACAACAGATAAAAACCAAAAAATCTTGAAGTTAGACTCTATGCAATCTACAACACTTGCCGATATTGAAAATAATGTAACATATTTGTCAATTATGGAGAGCAATTTGAATGTATTAAAAGAGGCTTTGAACTTTTGATAAATTAGGGGGTTAAAAATGTCACAACTTATTTGTAAGAATGTATCACTTGGATATGATTATAAAATATTTTTAAAAAATCTGAATTTCTCTGTGAACAAGGGTGATTACCTGTGTATTGTCGGTGAAAACGGCTCGGGTAAAAGCACATTACTCAAAACCATATTGGGTCTGCAACCTACCATAAGCGGTCAGATTATACTTGGTGACGGTTTAAAACAAAACGAAATTGGCTATTTACCGCAACAAACCATTACACAAAAGGACTTTCCTGCATCTGTTTGGGAGATAGTACTATCGGGTTGCCAGACAAGGTGTGGCATATTCCCTGTTTACAGTAAGGAACAAAAGCAAATTGCTATTGCCAATATGGAAAGAATGAATATAACTGACCTTGCAAAAAAATGTTTTAGGGAGTTGTCCGGCGGTCAAAGGCAGAGGGTTTTGCTCGCCCGTGCCTTATGTGCGACACAAAAAATATTGATATTAGATGAACCTATAACCGGTCTTGATGTTAAAACTGCAAGTGATATGTACAAGCTTATAACTGATATTAACAAGAGCGGTACGACAATTATTATGATTTCGCACGATGTATCCGCTATAAAATACGCAAGTCATATACTTCATATAGGTGATGTTGTTTTCTTTGGGACTCGTACTGAATATCTAAAAAGCGATGTCAGCAGTGCTTTGCTATAAAGAGGTGTGATATGGTAGACATATTTCAAAAATTACAGCTTTATTTTGAATATCCGTTTGTTAGATATGCCTTAATTGTCGGCATACTTATATCACTTTGCTCTGCGTTGCTTGGTGTAATATTGGTGCTTAAAAGATTTTCGTTTATAGGTGATGGGCTATCACATGTAGCGTTTGGTGCTATGGCGGTTGCATCAGTAATGAATTTGAGCAATAATATATTTTTTGTGTTGCCTGCAACAATAATTTGTGCCGTTTTGATACTAAAAACCGGACAGAATACAAAAATAAACGGTGATGCGGTTATTGCGATGATTTCGGTAGGTTCGCTTGCAATAGGCTACCTTATAATGAATATTTTCTCGTCATCGGTTAATTTATCGGGAGATGTTTGCAGTACACTGTTTGGCTCTACATCTATATTAACCCTCACTAATACGCAGGTTATTGTATGCACTGTGCTTTCTATATTAGTAGTAGTGTTCTTTGTCTTGTTTTACAACAAAATTTTTAGCATTACATTTGATGAAAACTTTGCAAAGGCTACCGGAACAAAGGTTGAAATATATAACTTAGTTATAGGTATTGTAATCGCTGTGGTTATTGTGTTGGCTATGAATTTGGTTGGCTCACTACTAATTTCTGCGTTAGTTATATTCCCCTCTATATCCGCTATGAGAATTTTTAAAAGTTTTAAATCAGTAACAATTTGTGCGGCGGTACTCTCGGTTGTTTGCTCAACTATTGGAATACTCATATCAGTATTAGCGGGAACACCTGTTGGCTCGACTATTGTGGCAGTTGATATTTTAGTATTTTTAATATTTGCAATATCAAGTAAATTTATATGTAATACAAAATAGTTTTGAATTATCTTTTTTACATAACAATACAAAAAGGTTATCCAAGTATAGTTTGGATAACCTTTTTATGTTTATTAATTATTTTTACTTGATTTTGTCCCAATATTGCTTAAATGCTTGTTCGTTCTTGTTATCACCGTACCGGTAATAATCGACATCTTTGAGTGCGTCAGGCAAATATTGCTGATTAACATAATGGTTTGGATAATCGTGTGGATAATTATAAAATTGACCCTTGTTTTGATTATCTGCACCGTCATAGTGCATATTTTGCAGTTGCCGTGGAATTGGACCTGTCTTGCCTATCTTAATATCCGACATAGCAGAGTTGATTGCATTATAGGCGGAATTAGATTTAGGGGCAT
>CAZZHP010000009.1:0-17115 GCA_964653925.1 uncultured Eubacteriales bacterium
CTGTAATATGATTTTCGAGTGTTTCAAGGCAGAGTCGGGTAGTTTCGTGACTGCCCGTACCAAACGCAAGCCCAGGGTCAATGTTGATTACTTTTCTGTCGCCTGCGTCATAATTTTCCCGCCAAGTCGGTCTGATAAGCAACCTGTTACCGATAGGCAAAACATTAAAATATTGTCGCCAATTATTCAGCCAGTCCTGCTCCTCACAGCCAACCAAGTCAATCTTATGCTCGATACCCTCAGCGTTGTAGCGTTCCTGCAAGAAAGCAACCGCTTCGGCTGGGTTCTCATCAGGGTTAATATATATGTGGACAAAAGCCTTGCTCCTGTCCTTTGCAAGCAATTCCTCATCAATTAAGTCAATATGGGCAATCTCCTGCACTTGCTCCTCAAGCCCTGTATAGTCCTCGATATATATGCCGTAAGGCACTACCATCTGTGCTATATCCCCTGCCAAGTCAATATCCTCTGCCCTTACGGTTATGGTAACCTGTGTCCATTCCATATTATTCACCACTCAAAAAATCTTTTATCTTATCCTTAAAACTTCTACGCTTGCTGTAATTTTTATCCCCTGTTTCGCCCTCGAACTCTCGGATAAGTTCCTTTTGTTTTTGGGTGAGATTTTTAGGGACTTCAAGCACAACTCTCACATATTGGTCACCAATACGGTTTGAATTAATATAAGGTATGCCCTTATCTTTTAACTTAAATACATCATTAGGTTGAGTACCCTCGTGAATTTTGTACGAAACCTTGCCGTAAAGGGTAGGCACGGTAATCTCTGCCCCCAATGTAGCCTGTGCAAATGTAATAGGCACATCGCACCATACATCGTTACCCCTACGCTCAAATATTGCGTGAGGTCTGACATTTATATACAAATGCAAGTCACCGGCAGGCCCGCCGTTAACACCGCTGTTGCCCCTGCCCGATACATTAAGCACCTGTTCGTTGTTGATACCTGCTGGGATAGAAACCTCCACACTCTTGCGAGATTTAACCCTGCCGTTGCCGTTACACTTACTGCAAGGTGCGTCAACAACCTTGCCCCTGCCTCGACAGGTATCGCACGCACGGCTTGTTTGTACAGTTCCGAACGGAGTGCGTTGATTTATAACCACTTGCCCACGGCCGTTACAGGTCGGGCAAGTCTTAGGTGAAGTACCCTTTTTAGCACCTGAGCCGTTACACTCGGTACAAGTGCTGACATTACTGTATTCGACAGTCTTTTTGACGCCCTTCGCCGCCTCCTCAAAAGAGATAGTAACGCTTGCCTCGACATCAGAGCCACGCTGCGGAGCGTTAGGATTTGCTCCTCTGCGACCGCTGCCGCCAAAACCGCCAAATCCTCCAAAGAAACTGCTGAATATATCCCCAAAATCTATATCCTGACCGAACGGACTTCCGCCGCCTGCCCCAAAGTTAGGGTCAACACCTGCGTGTCCAAACTGGTCATAACGAGCCTTTTTATCTTTATCCGAAAGCACCTCGTAAGCCTCGTTTACCTCCTTGAACTTAGCCTCTGCCTGTGCATCGTTCGGGTGCAAATCAGGGTGGTATTTCTTCGCCTGTTGACGATATGCCTTTTTTATCTCGTCATCAGATGCTCCCTTCTGAACACCCAGCACCTCATAAAAATCTCTCTTATCTGCCAAAATTATCACCTAATTTTCTAAATTAAACTTAATTTCAAAATATTACATAAATTACCTAATATATATTACCACACTATCAATTATTAATCAATAACTAATTTTGCAAAAAGCAAAATATCTGTGCCAAATCAACTATATGTAGTCCGGATAAGTATGCAACTTCAAGGTCATTACCCCCCTGCGTTTTGCCACACCTGTACACTTTTACTCCAAAACAGGTGGCAGATGTTAAATCTGCCACCTGTTTATATTTTTTAGGAAAGGAGTCTTATATGAAAATTCAATCGAAAAAATCTAATTATTGAACATCGGTAAAGTCTGCATCGTAAACGTTGCCATCGTTAGCATTGTTTGGTGCGGTATTACCATCAGGAGCAGTACCTTGCGGAGCGTTTTGTTGATAAAGTTTAGCGGAAACATCATAGAGTTTCTTTTGCAAATCTTCCTTAGCCATATCTATCATAGACTTGTCGCCGTTAGCAACTGCGTCTTTGAGAGCCTTAACCTTTGTTTCAAGTTCAGCTTTATCATCAGCAGGGAGCTTATCACCGTTCTCGTTTAAGAGTTTCTCTGCCTGATAAGCCATATTCTCTGCTTCGTTCTTAGCGTCAACTTCTTCTCTGCGTTTCTTGTCCTCAGCGGCAAATTGCTCAGCCTCTTTGACAGCCTTGTCAATATCATCTTTTGACATATTTGAAGAAGAAGAGATAGTAATCTTCTGTTCTGCACCTGTGCCAAGGTCCTTAGCGGATACATTTACGATACCGTTTGCGTCAATATCAAATGTAACCTCAATTTGCGGAACGCCTCTCATAGCAGGAGCAATACCTGTGAGAGCGAACAGACCGAGTTGCTTGTTGTCCCTTGCAAATTCTCTTTCACCTTGTAATACATTGATTTCAACCTGAGTCTGATTATCGGCAGCAGTAGAGAAAATCTGGCTCTTTTTGGTAGGGATAGTTGTGTTTCTGTCGATAATCTTTGTCATAACGCCGCCCATAGTTTCAACACCGAGCGAAAGCGGAGTTACATCAAGCAGGAGCAGGCCGTCAACCTCGCCACCGAGTACACCTCCTTGGATAGCGGCACCGATAGCAACACACTCATCAGGGTTAATACCCTTAAACGGCTCTTTGCCGATGAAGTTCTTAACAGCCTCTTGAACGGCAGGAATTCTTGAAGAACCGCCAACCATAAGCACTTTGTCAATCTCGCCAATGCTCAAACCACTGTCTTTGAGTGCCTGCCTAACAGGAGTCATAGTATTTTGAACAAGGTCAGCGGTAAGTTCGTTAAACTTAGCACGGGTAAGTGTATAGTCAAGGTGCTTAGGACCTGTTGCGTCAGCAGTAATAAACGGTAAGTTAATGTTAGCGCTTGTAATGCCCGAAAGGTCTATCTTAGCCTTTTCAGCAGCCTCTTTGAGTCTTTGCATAGCCATTTTATCGTTAGATAAATCTACACCTGTCTCTGCCTTAAAACTTGATACCAACCAGTTGATAATTCTTTGGTCAAAGTCGTCACCGCCCAAACGGTTGTTACCGGCAGTAGCCAAAACCTCTTGAACGCCGTCGCCCATCTCAATGATAGATACATCAAATGTACCGCCGCCAAGGTCATATACCATAACTTTTTGGTCATTTTCTTTGTCTACACCGTACGAAAGTGCAGCCGCAGTCGGCTCGTTGATAATTCTCTTAACTTCAAGTCCTGCAATCTTGCCTGCGTCCTTTGTAGCTTGGCGTTGTGCGTCTGTAAAGTAAGCAGGAACAGTAATAACTGCCTGTGTTACTTTTTCGCCCAAATAAGCCTCTGCGTCAGCTTTGAGTTTCTGCAAAATCATAGCGGAAATCTCTTGTGGAGTGTATGCCTTGCCATCAACATTAACCTTGTATGATGTACCCATCTCTCTTTTGATAGACGAGATAGTTCTGTCCGGATTAGTTACTGCTTGACGCTTTGCAACCTGACCGACCATTCTCTCGCCTGTCTTAGAGAAAGCAACAACAGACGGTGTTGTTCTTGCACCTTCTGCGTTAGCGATAACCACCGGTTCGCCACCTTCGATAACTGCAACGCATGAGTTTGTTGTACCTAAATCTATACCTATTGTCTTTGCCATAATAAAAACCTCCAAAAATTTTCTTTCTATTAATTATGATTATAAGTTATATACATTTATTTTGTTTAATTTTGCAATCAGCAGTTTGCCACCTGCACCATAGCGTGCCTTATGACCTTGCCACCCTTTTTGTATCCTCTCTGGAATACCTGCGAGATAACATTACTGCCGAAATCTTCGCTCTCTATCTGAGATATTGCATTGTGCAACTCAGGTGTAAACTCATCACCGACACTACCAAAGACCTCAATATTAAGTTTGGCAAGCGAAGCATTAAGTTGACTCCTGACAAGTTCTAAACCTTTAACAAATTGCTCAGGTGCATCTTGCATATTCTGTAATGCCATATCCAAACTATCTGCAACAGGGAGTATCTCGCTAATAGTCTTGGCAGTTGCGTCATCATATATGCCTAACTTCTCACTTTGGGTACGCTTGCGAAAGTTGTCATACTCGGCAGCAAGCCTCAGATAAGCCTCGTTTTTGCTGTTAACCTCTGATTTTAATTTTTCAATCTCTAAATCTTTGGCATCTAATGCCTCTGTGCTATCTGCTTGCTCGGTTGTGTCCTCTTGTGTGACAGTCTCCTCTGTTTGAGCAGCCACTGTGTTCTCTGCATTTTCTGCTTCGATTTTCTTACTTTTTTTGCTCATATTTTCATCTCCTAACAAGTCAATCGTTCGCTACAAGCTCGTTCATAAGCTTTGAACTAATTTGAGCAATATATTCTATAATAGCAAGTCTTGATGAATAATCAACTCTTTTGTGACAAAGTGTTGCGATAACTCCTGCCTTTTGCCCTGCAATATCATACTGAGATATAAGCATAGACATATCAGCAAGTTCCCCTATGCCGCTTTCAAGCCCGATAAGCACCCTCAAATCTCGGCTCTGCTCGGATATAAGACTAATTGCTTTATTAGAATTCAAAAAATTCAGTATTCCCTTACCCGACTCAACGCTAATCTCAGGTAGCGAGAGTATGTTCATCTTGCCAGCAATCTCTACCGTGCTGACCGTTGCCTCTTTTACTATGTTGCTTATCGCCAAAAGTACATTAGGGATAAACAATGTAAGTTCGCCAAACGATGCCGCCAGAGTCTGCATAAACGGCGGAGTAATCTCTGTAAGCGGACAGCCGACCAACTCACGGTTAAGTGCCTTGTCGAATACAGCCAATAACTCCGGTGTAATTACAAAGTCGCACCTAAACAGCGAGGTCTTGACCATACCCGTCGAGGTTACCAGCACAACCATAGCGGTATATCTGCCGACCGGTACAAAATTTATCCTGTGGACTCTTGCCCGTTTGCCGTCGGGTGTAGTTGCTATTGCAACGCTGTGGGTAATCTCGGATATAAGTTCCGTTGCCGTTTTGAGTATGCCCTCGGGCGAGGTTACATCTTTGAGCATTCTTTGGTATATATGCTCCTTTGCCACTTGCGACAGGGACTTATCTACCATCAATTTGTCAATATAATAACGGTAACCCCTATCAGTTGGCACTCTGCCAGCGGAAGTGTGAGGCTGAATTAGTAGCCCGTAACTTGTAAGTTCGGCAAGCTCGTTACGGATAGTTGCAGATGAGGCATTTATACCAAAATCTGTCTGCAATAACTTAGAGCCGACTGGTTCGCCTGTCCTGATGTATGTCTCGATTACAGAGGCTAAAATCTTTTCTTTTCTTGGTGCTAACTGCATTTAACTCACCTACTTAACAGTTTGCTATTATTCAGCAGTTATTAGTTTGTTTTTGTTAGCACTCTCTGTGTGTGAGTGCTAATGTAATTATAATGTACCACCTTTTTCAAGTTTTGTCAAGGGGTTTTTCAAAATTTTACTTAATTTTCATATAATTTTTTCTATTTTTACGGTATATAGTCTATTATCGACCGCTAAAATACATTTATGCCAGATTTTTTTAAAATTTTTATTTGCAAAAAGTTTAATTAACACTTGTAAAAACTTCCACAATAGTGTATTATATAGGTAATAGAATTTTCTATATTTTTAAGTTTAATATAAAATGTAAAGGAGATTTTTAAAATGAACATACTTCTTACCGGTGGTGCCGGTTATATCGGCTCACACACTTGCGTAGAGTTATACAACGCTGGCCATACCGCAGTTATTGCTGACAATTTCTCCAATAGTTGTCCTGAGGCTGTTAAGCGTGTAGAGGAACTTGTAGGTGCTAAAATTCCTGTATACAATATTGATGTTGCTGATTTTGATGCACTTGATAAACTCTTTACCGAGAACAAAATTGATGCAGTTATTCATTTTGCAGGACTCAAAGCAGTCGGCGAGAGCGTTGCAATACCTGTAAAATATTACAGAAACAATATTGACACAACATTAACCTTGCTTGATGTTATGGAAAAGCACAATGTCGCTAACCTTGTGTTCAGTTCATCTGCAACAGTTTACGGTATCCCTAAGACTGTTCCGCTCGTTGAGGATATGCCGACAAGTTGCACCAACCCTTACGGTTGGACAAAACTTATGAACGAGCAGATTTTGACTGATGCAACTGTTCCTAACAAGAATTTATCCGTTGTACTTTTGAGATATTTCAACCCTATCGGTGCCCATAAGAGCGGCCGAATTGGCGAAAATCCTAACGGTATTCCAAACAACCTTATGCCTTATATAACACAGGTTGCCGTTGGCAAACTCCAAAAGTTAGGTGTGTTCGGCAACGATTACGCTACACACGACGGCACAGGTGTGCGTGACTTTATCCATGTTGTTGACCTTGCAAAAGGTCATATCAAGGCTATCGAATATGCCGCCGCTCACAAGGGTGTAGAGGTATTTAACCTTGGCACAGGCACAGGTTACAGCGTGCTTGACATAGTAAATGCCTTTATTAAGGTTAACGGTGTTGATATTCCTTACGAGTTCAAGCCACGCCGCCCAGGTGATATTGCAGAATGTTATGCCGACCCTAACAAAGCACTTATCGGCCTTAACTGGAAGGCGGAACTCAACCTCGAAGATATGTGCCGTGATTCGTGGAATTGGCAATCAAACAACCCTAACGGTTATATAGATTAATCATTTACAACAAAATAGCCTTATCTTTATTTTAGATAAGGCTAAATTAAATCAAAGAATAAAGGGGAAATAACAATGAACAAAAAAATACTAAGCATATTAATTGCAATTTTAATGCTCATTTCCACTGTAACCTGCTCGGTTATAAATATATCCGCCGAAGAACTCACCAAAATCACCTTTGAGGGCAAGGAATATTCCGTTTCTGTTGGCTCAACATTTACTGTTGCTACTACAATTTCGTGTTCAACTCCTGTTGCAGGCGGTAGGGTAATTTACCGTTTTGACACTTCTATGGTCGAACTTGTCGAGCGTGATGATGTATACTCCTCTAACTGTGGCAGTGCGTTAACAGTTGGTGGCTATACTGCCGACGGCACAGGTTGCTCGTTTGCGTTTGCATCTACAACCTCCGACACTATACCGTCACTCTCAGGTGACAGTCCTTTGGTTGAGTTCTATTTCCGTGCCAAATCTGCCGGTAACACTACTATTACCTTTGACAGCAGTTCATACGAGATAAGCGTTTTCGGTACAGATGGAAATATTACAAATGCAGTTGTCGGCGGTAATGTAGTTAATGGCGGTGTCGGCTACTCACTTGTCGGCAATACGCTAACTATTGCAGATTTTGAGGCAGAAAGCACAACCGAGGCTCCAAGCAAGCAGTCCGATAATTCCGCACAAACAGGCACATCAACTATCAAGACCGACACAGGCTATACAGTTACCATAAACTCCGGCAAGGCTACCGTTATGGGTGGGAACAATACCTCTAATGTACTTTTTATCCCTGACTCAGTTACTGACGAAAACGGCAATAGCGTAACAGTTACCGATATAGCAACCGATGCGTTCCTTAACTCTGCTGCCAAGACTATCTATATCCCTGCAACTGTAACAAATATCCCAGAACACTCTGTCGGTTATGCGTTACAAGACGGCGAATATGTCAAGATAGATGGCTTTACAATTTACGGCCACAAGGGCAGTGCAGCCGAACAATACGCAACCGATAACGGCTTTACATTTGTAAATTACGATGAAACTCCGCTCGCTGTTGATGACCCAACATTATCCACCACCGAAAAAAGCAACTCGGTTGTTATTATTGTGCTTGTAGTTTGCATTGTACTCGCTCTGGCTGTTGTGGCGATAGTTGTAATCAGAAAGAAAAACACCGACAAAACTGACGCTAACCTTTAATTTTTATCAAATATTTTCCAAGTCGCTAATTCTATGATTAGCGACTTTTTGCTGTTCATCAATCACTGCCAGAGCCTTCTCTAACTTATAGGTTCTCTCAATTAGGTTATTGTGCTTGTCCACCTTTTTCTCCAACTGCTCTATGCGGTAATTCGACAATTTGGCATTGATAATAATTCCCCCGAAGGTCGCTATGCACGAGCCGATTAGCGAACAAAACGCAGTCAATATATTCTCTACCATTAACTCACACCCAACAGACTTCCCCAAGTATCTTGCCCGACTATGCCATCAATATCAAGTTCCTTTAATGCTTGATAATTTTTAACGGCAATTTCTGTCTTGCTCCCAAAATCACCGTCAACATCTAATTTAATTTTGAGTTTTTGATTAAGCAGGGTCTGCAAAACCTCCACTTGATTACCGCACGAGCCCCTTTCGAGCATCAATAACTTTACCGCTACCGACTCATCTGCTGTGCCGGTGTCCTTTGTGCTGTCTGCAACAATTTTTTCAAAAGGATAATTTCTACCAGGGCAGGCGGTAGTGTCTAAATCTTTGTGCCGATAAATTTTAAGACTGCCGTATTTATTATTAAGGTATTTTATAAGTTCAACAATCGCACTTCTCTGCGTATCTGTCATAGTTTCTCTCTCAAAATTACCCTCCGCACAAATACCGATGTGCCTGTTATACCCACTCGTATGGGCCCCTATCCAATTCTCAGGCCTGCCACGGTAAATTTTCCCCGCTTTATCCACGAAAAAATGATAGCCGATACCCGCCCAGCCGTTGTTTTGGTGCCATCTATGTACATCTTGAACTGTACAATCAGCGGCAGCGTGGTGCAGGACTATTGCCTTTAATTTCTCGCTACGCACTGTGTAATTGCTGTTAAATTTCAAGTTTGTTTCGATAATATTCATAAATAGCCTCCTTAAAAGTTCTCCCTGTCCGTTGGGTTGTTAAGCCCCGCAAGGACATTTATGACTGCCACTAACGCAGTAGTGACTGCCTGTATTTGCTCAGTGATATTCGGTGCAAAAAATATAACCAACCCCGTGATAATTGATATCAGCTGAATAATCACAACCGGACTTTTTATTCTATTCTTTAATTCCTTCATTTTCTGTAACCTCGCTTTCTTTTTCTACAATTAAATTATATTCATCTTGGCTCAACTTGCCTTTGATTACTAAATTTTGGAGCATTTTGGTGGTCCATAAATTTTTGCTAAAATAATATTTAGCCTTCTCAAAATTATTCATATACCCTGTCCTCACTTTCAAGCGGAATGTCGCTTATTATAGCGATATACTCTATATTTGCGGTGTTTTGCTCGGTCTGTGCCTGCATAATGGCATTTTTCTGCTGTTCTTCTATCAGTTGCTCCCTTATGGTCTTGCGTTTAAACATACAAAATTACCTCCTTACATAATACAGCAAGCCGGAATTATCCTGCGTTCCTTGGTTATAGGGTTACTTCCAAACCCGTTGCTGGTAGGTATAACCATATAAATATATGTGATCGGGCTGTCTGTTCCAGACAAGTACGGTGTCCTCAAAAGCCAATAATTACCCCTTGCATTTCTGCGGTTAAATGCATCTTCTTGATAAAATTCGTATGCCGACTCTACCGCATTTCTGCCGGCTTCGTCTGTTGATAGTAAGAACACCTTGTCAGTCGTTTGATTTCCCTCTGTTAACTTTTGGGTTTGTGCGACAACTGCCTTAAAATCATCATCTAAATTATCAAAAAATTCCCCGTTGAGCCACGCCCTAATGGTCGAGTTTTCCCACACATTAGTTGTCCCCGTTTTATCGAACGGCAACATTAAATTGTTGTTGCTTATACCCTTGTCGAGTTGTAATGTCATACTGTGACTGTAATTTGTATCACTCAAATTCTCTTGGTCAATGCCGATAATGTTCCACGTCATAGTCCCGTACTTTGCGTGATTGCATACAAGTTGCTCGCCAACCTCAAACACATCTCGTGCCATTCCTGCCCTGACAATTCGCTGTACATCTGCCCACGAGGTAACCACATTGTCGCTATCCTTGTATTTAATCGCCATATCAGCCAACTCGCTTACCTTGTCGGATAGGTTTTGGATATTTTGGTTTGATGTCTGAATTGCCGATAACAAAGCCGTTTTCTCTGGAATATAAAATTCCTGCGACACCAGATTATCTATCCTGCTACGCAAGTTTTCATCAAGCATATCAAACTCAATTGAATTTGGCTCGACAATATTTACTCCGCACTCACCTCTGTCGCCCTTATCACCCTTATCACCCTTTGACGGCAATTGACTATCTTGATACTCATTTTCCTGAAAATTATAGAGCAACCAGTTGCCGTTTTCGGCAATAATAGGGGGCTTTTGAGATGCCGTTTGAATTAAATTAAGTTTCCGTTCAATGTCGGCAACCTCAGAAATTTCAACCGCCATATCAGCCTGCCTGTCAATCTCGAACGAATTGCTTGCAATAAACTTGCCGACAGGGGTGCAAAACACCTCATCATCACCGACAAAGCACTTAATTTTGAGTTTAATCAGTCCTGACCTACGGATATGGTGATTTTGAATATCCCAAACCAACTTGACATTATCCCCCTCTTGCAGTGCGTTCAGCACAAAGAAGTTGCAACTGCCATCATCAAATTGCAAATATGCTCTGAACACCATCTCGGCTTGCAGAGTTAAATTCTCAATCAAAAAACATCTTTGACTGCCATTTTCGCCACCGCAAACCCCCAACAAATCTTCGTTATTTTCTGCTATCATTCTTTCTTTTGTAATTCTTATCATAATTACACCTCCACCTATCCCCCCAAAAAGCCAAAAAGTTGCACATTTTAGTGCAACTTTCCGAAAATTTTTATTATTTTAACTCACAACCCCAACTTTTCCCCCCCACCTATACTTATAACCTGCCCATTAACGCAACAGGTATCTTGACTTTAACCCAAATCTAATTTATAATTGTTATGTAATTTACAGAGTTTAGCATATTAAAATAGGACGGGTGATTATTTTGCTTAGAGATGGCGAACACATCGAACCGCTTGGCGGTGGCTTATCAATAATTGTTAGTGATATTCACCATTTTTCGACTGACACTATACTACTTGCTCACTTTTCGGGGCAAAATAGGAGCAAGTCAGCGTGCGAACTCGGCACAGGTTGCGGTGCTATAACTATGCTTTGGGCAAAATACGGCAAAATTTCGCATATAGACTCGGTCGATATTCAGCCTAATGCGACCGATATGCTGACCCGTACCGTACAAATGAACAATTTGTGCGATAAAATCAATGTTATCAACGAAAATATGCTCAATTTGCGTGGTATACTTAAACTCGGCAGTTATGATTTAGTCGCCTGCAACCCTCCGTACAAACTCAGCGGAACAGGCATTGTCAACCCGAACGACAGCAAGGCAACAGCAAGGCACGAAACACAATGTACTATTGATGATGTTACGGCTGTCGCAAGCGGACTGCTTAACTTTTCGGGGAGGTTTTGTATGTGCCAACGCCCCGAGAGGCTCACAGATGTGCTTATATCAATGCGAAAGAACAACCTCGAACCTAAACGGCTCAGGTTTGTACAGCAACGCAAAGACAAATCCCCCAAATTATTCCTTATCGAAGGGCGAAAAGGTGGCAGGGCAGGATTTATGAATGTTGAGCCAACTTTGTTTATCGAGGACGAACTCGGTAATTTTTCTGATGAAATGATACAAATTTACGGTAATTACAGAGGTTAAAAATGAGCGGTAAATTATTTGTGGTCGGTACTCCTATCGGTAACTTGGGCGACTTTTCCCCCCGTGCAGTCCAAACATTGACAGATGTGGACTTTATTGCGGCAGAGGATACAAGGGTCAGCCTTAAACTTTTAAATCATTTTGGCATTAAAAAGCCACTCGTAAGTTATTTTGAGCATAACAAGCGTGAGCGTGGCGAGTACATCTGCGACAGAATTTTAAACGGCGAGAACTGTGCCATAGTAACAGACGCAGGTATGCCTTGTATATCCGACCCTGGGGAGGACTTGATTGCCCTTTGCGAGATTAAGCAAATTCAGACTATTGTTATCCCTGGGCCAAGTGCGGTAATATCGGCACTTGCGGTATCGGGACTTGTTACAGGCAGATTTTGCTTTGAAGGCTTTTTGTCAGTCAACAAAAAGAGCCGACACGAGCATTTGCTATCACTCAAAAACGAACCTCGCACAATGATATTTTACGAAGCACCGCACAAATTACCGAACACTCTTATAGATTTATACGAAAATTTCGGCGAACGCAAATTAACCATAGTGCGTGAGATAACCAAACTTCACGAGCAGGTAATTCGCACCACAACCTCGCAAGCGGTACAAAATTATGTTGATAACCCGCTCAAAGGTGAGATTGTGCTTGTGCTTGAAGGTGCAACTGTCACCGACCAAGGTGAACAGGTCACTCTTGACGAGGCTATCCAAATAGCAAAGAACCTCGCCAAAGACGGCGTCAAGTCCTCTGACGCGGCCAAACAGGTTGCTCAGATGTACGGCTTTAAGAAGAATGATATTTACAAGGGAATGTTATAAATGACTTGCAAGCAGGCAACCGACTATTTGCTATCTTTCCCACGATTTAGCAAAAAGACCGGCACTCAAAATGTACAAAAATTACTCGATATTCTCGGCAACCCCCAAGACAAATTGCGATTTATCCATGTTGCCGGTACAAACGGCAAAGGCTCGGTTTGTACAATGTTGTCCTCAATTTTGGCAAGTTCTGGATACATAACAGGGCTGTTTATCTCGCCGTATATTGTAGATTTTCGGGAGAGAATACAGATAAATAACGAACTAATTAGCGAGCAAACCTTAGTCAAGGCAGTTACGGCAGTCCAAAATGCACTCAAAACTTGCGATGTTGATAATTATTGCGGTTTTCAGATTATGACGGCAGTCGCTTTTTTGTGCTATTTATGGGAGAACTGCGACATAGTTGTACTCGAAACGGGCATAGGTGGACTTAACGACAGCACAAATGTTGTGCAAAACACCCTTTGCTCCGTGTTTACAGCCATTGACCTTGACCATACTCAGGTTTTGGGTGATACTATCTCTGCTATTGCCCGTGAGAAAAGTGGCATTATCAAGCCAAATTCTAATGTAGTAACCGCCACACAGCACGCTGATGCTATGGCACAACTAATTATTGCAAGTAATCAAAACAACAGCAAATTGCATAATATAAACGATATTACTTTACAAAATATATGCCAGAGCCTTGACGGTATGAGTTTTGTATATAACGGCACAGATTTTGAGTGTAGCCTTATCGGCACATTTCAACAGGAAAATATTAGGGTTGTGCTTAAAACGGTAGAGGTCATAAACAGTATTGACTGTGGCATAAAAATTACCATACCTGCGATTAAAAAGGGGCTTAAATCTGTATGTCACTACGCAAGGTTTGAGGTTATCAGCAAAGACCCTCCTGTTATAATTGACGGGGCTCATAATCTGAGCGGGCTTACCGCACTCAAACAAACGATAAATTTAGTATTGCCAAAGGGTAAAAAGGTTGCCGTTATCGCTATGATGTCCGACAAAGATGTGTCAAACAGCCTGCAAGTGTTAAACGGAATATTTGATACCGTGTTTGTAACAGGTCTTGCAGATAATTCACGGGCGATGACTACGGATAATTTGTACTCTATTGCTAAGTTAAATTTTGACAATGTCTACCCAATAAATGATGTAAAAACGGCACTTGATAAGGCAACAGCACTTGCAAGGGACTTAAACTGTCCGCTTGTAATCTGTGGTAGCCTGTATTTAGCGTCTTGTATCAGAAATATGCTTTTAAAGTAAAATTATTATTGACAATTATATATTATTATGTTAAAATTATATTAACAAAATCGAAAGGATAGTAGGTTTCACTAATGGAATCAGCCGACAGCGACAATAGTAACACAGCAAATAAACTTATAATATTCAGGCGTATCTGCATTTTAAACTTTTGATAAATATGCAGATATGCCTTTTTGCGTTTTTTTATAGGTTTTTAAACCAATTTAATTAAATTCTATTTTACGGAGGAAGAACAATGAGTTCTTTATTATGGCAATTACTTTTACAAATATTCCTAATTTTGCTTAATGCGGTCTTTGCTTGTGCCGAGATTGCGGTTATAGCAATGAACGATACCAAGCTCGCACAGTTAACCGCACAGGGCAACAAGCAGGCTATACGGGTGTCGAGGCTTGTGTCCAAACCGGCACAATTTTTGGCTACAATTCAAGTTGCAATTACCTTGTCAGGTTTCTTGGGCAGTGCGTTCGCTGCCGACAACTTTGCGTCACGGCTTGTTGATTTGCTTGTATCACTCGGTGTAACAATTCCTCAGGAGACGCTCAAATCTATTGCGGTAGTTGTAATCACCCTTATATTATCGTATTTCACACTTATATTCGGCGAGTTAGTTCCAAAAAGACTTGCTATGAAGAAGGCGGAGTCGATAGCACTCAAAATCTCGGCGTTGGTTAGTTTTATATCAACGGTATTCTCGCCTATTGTATGGTTCTTGACTGCATCTACTAACCTTGTGTTGCGTTTGCTCGGTGTTGACCCTAACTCGGAGGAAGATGATGTCAGCGAGGAGGAAATCCGTATGCTCGTTGATAAGGGCAACGAGAAGGGCATTATCGACAGTGACGAAAAAGAAATTATCCAAAATGTATTTGAGTTTGATGACTTGATGGTCGGCGAATTTGCTACCCATAGAACAGAGGTTGACATACTTTGGAACGATGAAACTGTTCAACAATGGGAGGCAGAAATCAACAGTAGCCGACACTCCTACTATCCTGTTTGTGGCGAAAGTGCCGACGATGTTATCGGCGTACTTAACGCAAAGGACTTTTTCAGGCTTAATGATAAGAGCAAAGAGGAGATAATCAAGGGGTCTGTTGAGCCTGCATACTTTGTGCCCGAAAGTATCAAGGCTGATATATTGTTTAAACAGATGAAGAAATCACGCAACCACTTTGCTGTTGTGCTCGATGAGTACGGCGGTATGATGGGCATTATTACAATGTATGACCTTATTGAGCAAATTTTGGGTGATATGGATACTGATGATAACGGCGACAATGGCCCTGATTTTGAGAATATCGAGCCGAATAAATGGAAGATTAAGGGCTACACAAGACTTGATGACTTGGTAGAACCTTTGGGAGTTAAATTGCCGATTGATGAATACGATACCTTTGGCGGTTATGTGTTTGGCATTTACGGCTTTATCCCTGATGACGGCGTAAAGTTCGAGGTTTCGACCAACGACTTAAAGATAGAAGTGCTCGAAATAAACGAACATAAGCTTGTCAATGCGATTGTAACGGTTAAGGATAACACAACTAAATAATTTTTAAATCTGCACTAACACAAAGTCTAAACATCGTGTTAGTGCTAATTTTTGCATTATTACCACCTCTTACAATGTAGAAGTTTTTCAGACTTTTTACACTTGCAGGTGTTTAAACACAACTTTTTCTTTGCGAGGTGGGCAGGGCTTTTTAAAAGCCAGTAATACCAGCAAAGTGCCAAAGATAAACCTTGACTTTACCATTAACATAACTTATAATTAGTATAATGACATTGTAAAAGGTGGTACAACTATGACCAAGGGGAAACTTGCCCGACAATACTTTGAACTCGGCTATAACTGCTCCCAAGCCGTTGTCTTAGCCTTTGCTGACGAGATTGGACTTGACATTGACACCCTCGCCAAAATATCCTCGTCATTTGGCGGTGGCATTGGCAGAATGAGGGAGGTTTGCGGAACTGTCAGCGGTATGGCTCTGGTGCTCGGCTTTTTGTACGGATACGACAGCCCGACTGACAACTCAGCCAAAAAGGCTCACTATGACAGGGTCCAGACTGTCGCAAACAGGTTTAAGGAATTAAACGGTTCGGTAGTTTGTAGGGAACTTTTAGGACTCTCGCCTATCACCCCTATTTCAAGCACTCCGACCGAGCGTACTCCCGATTTTTACAAAAAGCGACCTTGTGCCGAACTCGCACAGATTGCCGGTGATATTTTAGAGGAATTTATTGCAAATCAAGCCAAATAACCTTGATTTTAATGTATAGATTAAAAGGAGATACAAAATTATGTTGACTGCAAAATGGAAGCACTTTAAAAGTGGTACTGATATAAGAGGTGTAGCAAGTGACGGTGTCGCAACCGAACCGCTCGACTTAACAGATGAAGTTGTCCGTGCGATGACTATGGGCTTTGTCCTTTGGGCAGAAAAAAATTGTAACAAAAAGGCCGATGATTTATGTATTGCTGTCGGCCGTGATAGCCGTGTTTCCGGCCCTCGCCTTGCAAAATGCGTTTGCACTGCACTCTGCGACTGCGGTGTAAGGGTGCTTGACTGCGGGCTTTCTTCTACTCCGTCAATGTTTATGACAACCGTTGACTTGGGTTGTGACGCCTCCGTTCAGCTTACGGCGAGCCATCACCCTTTTCACAGGAACGGCCTTAAATTTTTTACCAAAAACGGCGGACTCGAAGGCAGTGACATAGAGCAAATTTTGACCTATGCACAGGATAATC
This sequence comes from uncultured Eubacteriales bacterium, assembly GCA_964653925.1. Classification (GTDB taxonomy): domain Bacteria; phylum Bacillota; class Clostridia; order Oscillospirales; family Acutalibacteraceae; genus CAZXCG01. Next base: position 16,681 of record CAZZHP010000009.1, read on the forward strand.
AGACTCCTGCCCTTACAAATACAGGCAAAATCGACCAGATTGACTATATGAGCCGATACAGTGAGCATCTGTGCAATATTATAAAAAAAGGCATAAATGCCCCAGATTACGACCACCCGCTCAAAGGCTTTCACATTGTAGTTGATGCCGGCAACGGTGCAGGCGGTTTTTATGCTGACAAGGTTTTGACTCCGCTCGGTGCTGATACAACCGGTAGCCGATACCTTGACCCTGACGGTATGTTCCCTAATCACATACCTAATCCCGAAAATGCGACCGCTATGGCATCAATTTGCGAGGCTGTTATACAGAGCAAGGCGGACCTCGGTGTTATATTTGATACCGATGTTGACCGTGGCGGTGCTGTTGATTGCTACGGAAACGAGATTAACCGCAACCGCTTGGTTGCTATTGCCTCTGCTATTGCACTCGAAG